>JALUUW010000001.1 GCA_027021195.1 Candidatus Pacearchaeota archaeon
TTTCAAAGTGGATTAAAGGAAAGCTGGAAGAGTGGAGGAAATGGTTTAATGAAAAGAGGTATCACAGAGGGGTTAATGATTACCCAATTAATCTTTATGTTAAGTTATAAAGTGGACTTAACAGATACCTAAACCTTAAAAACTCTTTTTCTTTTGTTTTTCTATGAAAAAAGAATTTCAGAGAATTGATTTTCAAGACCAAATATCCAGAAATAAGTGGAAGTCTTTCTTCCTGATGTCAGCTGTATTTCTGGTTTTAGTCTTATTTGGATATTTCATCTCAATTGCTTTTGGTCAGGGATACTTTTTTATTATCATGGCAATATCAATCATTTTTTCACTAAGCTACCTCCTTTTGACATATTATCACTCAGATAAAATAGCCATTGCGTCAGTTGGCGCAAAACCAGCATCTCGTGAAAAGTATAGGCAATATTACTCCCTTGTAGAAGGCCTCACTATTGCCTCTGGCATTCCGATGCCAAAACTCTATGTCATGCCGTCAAGCCAGATAAATGCATTTGCATCAGGGAGAAATCCCCACAACGCTGTCGTGTGCGTTACCGAAGGGGCTCTGCAGAAACTTGATAAAAAAGAGCTTGAGGGTGTTCTGGCTCATGAGTTAAGCCATATAGCAAATTATGACATAAGATACATGACTCTTGTTACAGTCATGGTTGGATTGATAGCAATAATCTCTGAAATTTTTCTAAGAAGTTTTTGGTTTAGCAATAGGGATGATAATAGAAACTGGATTTTTATGCTGATAGGAATTGCAATAGCCATTATTGCGCCAATTGTTGTTTATCTAATCCAAATGTCAATCTCAAGAAAGAGGGAATTTGCCGCAGATGCCTCTGCTGTGAAATTTACAAGATATCCTTCTGGCCTTATAGCGGCATTGAAAAAAATACAAAGGGAGAATCAGCCTGAGAGGAAAGTCAGCAAAGCTGTGGCTCCATTATTTTTTGCAAATCCTTTAAAAGGATTGAAGAACCTTGGAAGCACCCATCCTCCAATAGAAGAAAGAATAAAAATTCTTGAAAAAATGTAATTAAGCTTTTAAAACCCAAATTCTTTTTAAGAACATGGATAAAAGCAAAAAAGCCTTTTCACCAGTAATTACCACTCTTATAATAATTTCTGTCTCTCTTCTCTCAATAGGGTTCGTATGGATTGTGGTAAAAAATATTGTGCAGGATGGAGCAGAGAATGTTTCCCTGAACAAACTTGTTCTTAGTGCAAAAATAGAGAAAATAAGCATTAACAACACCTCAAATGATGTGAAACTGACACTAAAAAGGAATTCAGAAATAGGGAGGGTTACAGGAGTAAAGTTCATTTTCAGCGATGGAATGAATACAGAGATTATAGAAATGGATGCAAGCTTAAAAGAGCTTGAGAGAAAGGATTTTGAGATTCATCTTGAAGAGCTGAGTGTTTCTGATTTAGAGGCTGTTTCAGCTGCACTTGTTTCAGAATCAGATTCAGGAAATGAAATTATTGGGGAGGCAAGTTATGTTGAAGTGAACAAAGGAAATTCTCAAGAGATTGCAGAAGCCAATGAAGAAGGAGCCTCTCTTTACGAGCTTGGACCTGGAGATTATAATTTCTCCTTGCTTCATGAGGGGAGAATAAGGAGATACAAAGTCCATGTCCCAGAGTCTTATGATAGGACAAAGGAGACTCCTGTGGTAATCTATCTTCACGGAGGTGGGGGAAGTAGCGAGGGGGCAGAAAATGAAGGGCTTTATTCTTATTCTGACAAATATGGATTTATACTTGTAGCGCCAGCAGGAACCGGAGTGTTTAGAAAAGTCTTACTTACATGGAATGGGGGAGAGTGGGAGATTAATGGAAAAATAGAGAATTGCTGCGGGTATGCTGCAGAGAATAATATTGATGATGTGGGGTTCATATCAAAAGTTATAGATAAGCTTGATATTGATTTTAATATTGATGATAAAAGAGTTTTTGTTACAGGAATCTCTAATGGGGGGATAATGGCCTACAGGCTTGCCTGCGAGCTTTCTGATAAAGTTTCTGCTGTTGCTCCTGTTGCTCCTCCTGCAGTTCCAAAAGACTGCAATCCTGTAAGAGAGGTGCCTGTAATGCACATCCATGGAACTGCTGACCCGTGCGCCCCTTATAACGGGGGAACAGGAGGAGGATGTCTTGGGGAGGTTACTTATGAAATGATGTCTGCTGAGCAAATGGTTAATAAATGGAAAAGCATAGATTCCTGCTCAGAATCTTCTTCAACATCCTATCAAAAAGGGGATGCGAGCTGCATTAGCTATTCTTCATGCAGCAGGGATGCAGAGGTTGAATTCTGTACAATTAATGGAATGGGGCATACTTATCCAAATGGCTCACAATATCTTCCTGAAGAAAAAATAGGCCCTGTCTCTTCTGACTTGTCTTTTGACCAGATATGGGAATTTTTTGAGAGAAATTCTTTGAGATAATTTATGATTTTCATGGTTTTTTCATTATTAATTATTAAGGGAATTTTTTAAAAGGAGTTTTGGATGACTGGAATCTACCAGAATATTTTATAAATACTCAATTCTTTTGCAATGCATGGGTTTTGTAAGAAGCAGTTTTTTTGTCATTGCCAGTGTTTTGCTGTTTTTTTCATTTCTTGCACTTAACACTTTCTGGATTTTAGACTCTTCCCTTGAATATGATAATGTTCATCCTGCACTTGTATCAGCAGCCAATGATTTTATTAAAGAAGAGCTTAATCTTATTGATAAGATAGGTGATAATTTTATGTTTATGAAGCTATATTGCCAGAACAATTCTGATTTTGTTTTTAGCGACCCTGAAACAGGATTCGTTTTTGAGATCTCGTGTGATAGCATAAATAAGGGCGTTGAAGAGGTTATTAATGAGGGAATAAGTGATTTTGTGGACAAGGTTTACTACAAAGACTATGAATGCAGCTTTTTAAACTGTTTTAAAGAGGCAGATGTCCCTTTTTTTCTGGTTTCTGAAAAGGCAAAGAATTACTGGCATAAAAATTCTTATTTTGCATTAATAATCTCTGTTTTCTTGATTTTATTAATGTTCTTTCTTATTGAGAAAAAAACCAGTCTTCCTTTTGTTGTTGGAGGGTTGATGATGTTGTCTGCATTGCCTTTTGTAAAACTCAATTCTTTTCTATCATATAGTTCCAATAAAGCAGCCATTGTATTCTTTAAGATATTTTTCTCAGAATCCGGGAGGATATCTCTTAAAACACTTTTTATAGGATTAGGGGCTATTGCTTTTGGAATCTTCCTGAAATTTTTTGTAATTGGATTTAAGATTTCAGATATTTTCTCAAGACTCTCTAAAAACAGCGGGGAAAACCCTGTTTCTAAGGAAGAAGTTAAAGATCTTGTTAAAGAAGAGGTTTCCAAGTCTAAAGAACAATCTTCTGGAAAAAAACAAAAACCCTCTTCTAATTAAAGATATTTATTAATAGCAACCTCTAAGACTTTTAATTAATTATGATATGATATATGAATCAATGGATTGCAAGGAATCTTGCTATGCGGTTAATCAAACATTTTTTATACCCTTCTTTTTCTTATTTTTTATGGTAGGAAAGAAAGGAAAGAAATGTATTGTGATGCTTTCAGGAGGATTGGATAGCAGGCTTGCTGTAAAAATAATGCAGGAGCAGGGATTTGATGTTTTAGCCCTGTTTTTCAGGCTTCCATTTGGGGCAGGATGCTGTGATGAAAATTGTTCATTTAACTTTTCGCAGCTGCAGGGAGTGGAGCTGAAAATTGTCAATTGTTCAAAAGGAAAGCTTCTTCATGAATATCTTGGTATCCTTAAAAATCCTCAATATGGCACAGGTGCAGGAGTTAATCCTTGTGTTGACTGCAGGATTTTCATGTTCAAAAAAGCAAGGGAATTTGCTGACAAAGAGGGCATAGAGCTGGTTGTTACAGGAGAGGTTATTGGGGAGAGGCCAATGTCTCAGAGAAAAAAGCCAATGAATGTAATTGAAGAGCAGTCCGGATTAAAGGGAAGGCTTTTAAGGCCTTTAAGTGCAAAGCTTCTTCCGGAAACAGAAGCAGAGAAAAGAGGGATTGTCGACAGGAGCAAACTCTATAGCATTTATGGGAGAAAGAGAGATAAGCAGATTGCTTTGGCTAAAAGGTTTAAGATTTCATATCCTTCTCCTGCAGGAGGATGCCTGCTTTGCGAAAAAGCTCTTTCAAAAAGATTTCTGGCTTTGCTTGACAGAGGGATGAATGAAGAAGAGATAAAGGTTGCAAGCATGGGAAGGCATTTCTTTATTAATAAAAAATGGGTTGTTCTTGGAAGAAATGAGAAAGAAAATAAGATTCTTGAGGCCTTTAAAGGAGATTATGAATTAAGAGTGCCTGATTTTTCAGGGCCAAGCGCCCTGATTCTGGACAAAACAGACGAAGACACAAATAAAAAAGTTGATGAATTAATTAAAGCATACTCCAAACTTGGGTCTCTGGAAGAGAGAAAAAAGTTTGAGAAGTATAAATTATGATATCTGGAGAGCTAAAATGTGCATGCAGTGTCAAAAAAGCCCGGTATATGAATTTACAAACAAGAAGAAGCTTTGTAAGAGGTGTTTTATTAAATATTTTCAGAAGAAATTCTTTTATATTATCAGGAAATTTAAGATGATTGAGAAAGGAGATATTGTTGGATATTTTGAGTCCGATAATTTCAGGGATGTTGTCCTAGCAGATGTTCTTAAGATTTTTTCAGAAAAGACCATGATTCCACTGGCAAAACTTCGCGGCTCTAAAGATTTCACACAAATCCGTGATTTTTCCAGCAAAGAAAAGATAAGAAAGATAGCACTCTCCTCAACAATTGATGTAGTT
>JALUUW010000002.1 GCA_027021195.1 Candidatus Pacearchaeota archaeon
ATAACACCAGAATTCTGAACTCAAAATCACTTCGTAACTTTGCCACGCTGCGCTCTCGCCTACCGGCTCGGGGCAATTAACAGGGCTTAAACGGAAAAACATTCGGCTCGGCATTTTCCCAAATCCCAGCAAGATTGGACTTCGTTAAATCGCATATGTTATGTCTAATTTTTTGTCGCCTTTTTAGTTACAATCCTCTCGGATAATCTAATAACTTTTGACACTACCAACCTAATTCCTTTTATTTTACTATGGGGATCAACTATTATTTTCTTATAGAATTAATATTTTCCACTGCTATCCACGCAGCCATTAAACCATAACCTTTCTTATCAATATTGAATGGCTCTACTGATCGAACTTCATTAATAAACACCAAAGTACAAAAATTTTTTCCTATAAGCTTTTCAGCATAAGTAATAGGAACACAAATTCTTTCTCCATATTCATTCAAAATTTCTCTAATTTTTTCTTTATTCAAATTATCAAAAAACAAAACTTTACTAACATTCGCTTTTAAAGTTACAGGATTGCCTGATTCTTTAAAATACAATGAATCACTAACGGAGATATTTTGATATGGTGTTTTCTTGAATTTGTACCATTCCGATTCTATTGTTTTTTTCCTTAAAGAATCTTTGTTAATAATTTCCTTTTTTTGCTAAAATTACCAAATGTTCCATTTTCTATAAATTTTTAGCCAGTATTACTTCTGGTTTAACGGACACATAAAGATTCTCTTCACTTTCTAAAAAATATCCTCTTTTTATCAAAAATTGAATCATTGCAAAATTATCATGATGAGTATCTACTCTTATTCTTTTAAAACCATTTGATCTTCCATAAGAACAAAGCATTAATTCTAATGTTGAACCGACTCCTTCACGGCTATGTTTTTCTGAAACTCTAAAATTCTTAACTTCTAGAACCGAATCTTCTTCTCTATGTCTTTGAAAAATTACGCTCCCAATTATAGAACCTTTATTTGTAGCATAAAATGCTCTTTTATCACCTATTTCTAATTGTCTTCTACATTTTTCCAACCAGATGGAATAATCCTTGTAATCGAGAGGATACTGTTTAACAAAATCATATAATTTTTGTACTTCTTCAGGATTAGACAATAATTTTATTTGTTCAATCATTTTATATATGTAATTATTAATCTATTAAATACTTTTCTAAGTTGCCCCCCTTTATTTATCAATCTTTTGTTGCTAGTGTCTTTATATTCAGAGACAAAAAACTTGCTCCGTTTCACTCCGCACCTTGCTACGCTTTCACTTCACTGCGTTCTGTTGTTGTTAGTTTCAATAAGCAGGCAAGCTAAAAATTAGCCAAATTAAAAATTTGAAGAAATAATAAAAAGAGGTTGGCGTCTTATGTTTCGGGATAGAGATAGTTAATTTTATCTTTTTTGCAATAATTCGACCTTATCCCCTGTCCATTTCCAGTCTAAAAGATAATGTAATCCTTCTACAACGGTTGGTTTGTAATTATAATGTAATAATACTTCTTCAGTAAGTCCTAAACAACCCGGATTTTTTAAGTGTCTTGAATATGAACCTCCTGCTAAAAGAATTTTCTTTGCACCAAGATTATCAAGCAAATCAAAAAGTTTTACCCATCCTTCTTTAGGGATTGGGGTCATGTCAGTAGTTTCTATAAAATAAGAGTTATTATTTCTACCAAGATATTCGTACCTTTCTTTAGTATAATCCGAACATCTCCATGTCTCAAGTGTAATTAATGGTCCCAGATAATTAGGTATTGTTTCTTCTAAATTCTCAAGGTATGAGTAATAATTTTTCCCGAAAGAAGTACCCATTAATTTGTTTTCTTGTACAAATTCTGCAGGGTCAGTTTTATCATATTGCTCGAAACTTAGATTATACACCTCTAATAGCCAATAGGGATGAACTATTATTAATGGTTCAATTCTTCCATTCAGAATATTCAATTTACCCATGATAATCCTCTAAATACTATCAAATTTTATAAAGTTTTTTGTTCATTACTACTTTTAAGTTATTATCTAATCACGATACCTGCCCTAAAAAACGCTTGCCAGCTTACTTTGATTTAATCCATATACCCTGCAGCTCTGCTGCGGTTGGGAGCTTCACTTCCATATTAAAAAGAGAGTTGCTTCCTAATGGATAAATACTCGGCTCACACCGAATTATCAACAAGAAGCTTTCTTTCTGAAAGTTTTGCACAAACTTTTTTCAAAATCTTTTCATTTTTGACCTCTGCCAAAATATCAAAATAACTTTTTCCTGATAAAAATCTTCTAAAAACGTTTAATTCTGTTGCAGTTAAAATTCCATTTATTTTTGGAGTTAAATAAACTGTGGTCAATCCTTTTTCTTCTTCCCTTATTCTAATATTCCCTTTTTGAATTTTTAGATTCTCAAAATTAATTGACCTATTTCCTCTCTTGGGAATACTCTTTTTTACAGGTCCATTAAAATAAGGTTCCAATCCATTTAATTTACCTGAACTAGCTTCAGCAGAAACTCTACATCCACCTCTACACAATTCAACATACTCACAAGGAGAACATTCTTTTGGAATATTCTCTCCTTCTCTCCAATTATGCATTCTAATTAAAATTTCTTCTAAAGAATCTTTCATAATATTCCCATAATTTTTACCCTCTTGAGAGCAAGGTCTAACTTCTCCTTCAATTGAAAAAGTCAATGTTCCTTTTCCAGCTCCACAAGCCCTATTTTCAAAGAATTTCCTGTATTTTTCTTGATTATCTTCAGGAAACATACAAGGAATTGCAGGGTTTAGCGAATCAGTTCTTATTCCTAAATCTTCTTCTAGTTTTAGTAAAGTATCAAGAGTTAAGATGTATTCATCTATTGAAAGAGTAATATCCGTCAAATCCTTTCCGGGAGAGACTGTCATCGGAGTTGCCGCAAAATAATTTATACCAAAATTTTCAAAGAGGAATTTCCCAGTATCATAAACTTCAGAAAGATTATTTTTATTTACAACCATATTCATAGCAACTCTTAAACTATTCTTCGATAGATATTTTAATGATTCTTTCAACCTTTCAAAAGAACCTCTTACACCTGTTAATGAATCATGGGTTTTCCCATTCGAACCTAGAATTGAACTTAAAATAGAATCAACATTCAATTCTGCAAATCTTTTTACATCATAATCCTCCAACAAATGTAAATTTGAATTAACTCTAACATCCATATTTTCGCGCTTAAAAATTTCAACAGCATCATAAAGTTGAGGTCTTGCAGATAAAGGTTCTCCCCCTGTCAAAGTTATATCAAAAAACTCTTGTTCTGCAATTTTTTTAATAACTTCTCTACTTGTAGATGCAGAACTTCTATTATCTGAATAATAATTATAACAATATCTGCATTTATGTGTGCATGATTCTGTAATCTCAAATTGAACTGAGAGAGGTTTGTAAATCATCTTTTCAAATAAATCACACACTTATTAAGGAGTGATTTGTAATTTTTATTTTTTAACCATTCTTTTTTTATGAATTTCCTAAGTTCTTGTTGTTCTTCTGATTTTTTCCCCTTATCCTTTACAAACCATAAGTCTCTAAATTCTAAATTAAGTAAAACAGTTAGCGCTTCTTTTAATTTTTCAGTTTTTTCTTTTCCTATCTCAGTTTCAACTTCTTCCCAATTATTGTTATGAAAATCAAGATGCATTAACTCATGAGCGGAGGTCTTTAACATAGCTGGAATGTTACTCCAGATAGATATCATAAAAGTTCCTTTTTTGAAGTCATAAGGGCATAAACTTTGGGTTGTTAGGTACGCAGTCACATTTTCAAAAGGAAATTCATTTTTAGTTATTTTCTTTAACCTTCTAAAGAATTCCCCACTTATCTTTTCCCATGCCGATTGAAAAGATTTTAGGGTTTCATCAATTAGATAGGAAGAATAAATTTTTTCGTGAAATTTTTCTATTTCATTTTTACATTTTTCAAAATCTTTATTTTCACAAACTTCTTGTAATTTAGGAATATTGTTAAACTTTCTATCTTTTTCTAAATTGGATTTAAAATTAACTGCAAACCAGTTATTCCACAAATCCTTTTCTTTATCAAATTTAAATGTGATTTTTACCATGGAATTTAAATTTTATTCAACTATATAAATATTTATAAACTTTAGATTTAATACCATATTATGGTAAAAACAATTGAACCTTTAGTAGAAGAATTTCCAAAGATGGATTTATCTGAACAAGAAGGGTTTTTATCATATCAAAGAGAACAGCAAAAACTAAAATCTGAAGCGTGTTATTCTTCAGGAACCGGTTGTTACTCTGACGGATGCTATAGTCCTTCGAGTTGTGTAGATTGCTATTCAGTGGATTAAGGTAAAATGGATTGCATTGAAGATATTCTAAGCAATCTATTTGGGGGAGTGCCTAATTTTATTTCTAATATTAAATGTTATAACCGTAATCTTATTTCAGTTTATTCTGTAGGGGATAAAAAAATTATTTTTAAGAAATATAATGAAAGAAAATTTGCAAAGAGAGAAAAATTATTTTATGGGTTATTAAAGGGCGTTTGTAAAATGCCAAAGGTATACGGCTTTGGAGAAGATTATCTTGTTACAGAATTTATAGAATCAACAAATCCAGATTTAAAAATGGCCATAAAGGACTGGGCAAAAGTTCATTCTATTTTTTTGAGAAGTGAAATTTTAGAAAACCATGAAATACCCAGATATGAATTAAGAAATCTATCTGATTATGTTCTAAATCATAGAAAACTTTTTGGAGAAATCTCTGACAGGCTTAGCGAAAAATTATCAAATGATGAGAGAGTTACAAATCATTTTACAATTATTCATGGAGACTTATTTGGAAGAAACATTTTATCTCGAAACGGAGAAAATTATTATATTGATTTCGAATTTTCTGGAAGGGGACACCCTACAAAGGATCTATCTCTTTTACTATTAAATCATCCAGAATCGGAAAGAGAAATAATTGATTCTTATAGAGAAAATATTTCTTTTGACTATTTAGGAATTGAAAAAGATATTGGTTCCGAGTTATTAAGCAAAGGAGTGCAATTAATTGCAGGATTGGGAAATCTAAGAATGTCTTCGGAGGGAAAAAAGAAAATTCACGGAAAATTTTTAGAAGTACTAAAAAACCATTTAGGACGAGCCAGTTGAAAGAAACCCTTTGCGGATTTTAATCCGCAGATTGAATTTCAACAATTCAAAAGCGAGCCCGTTTTCTAAAAATATTTATTTTTTGAATTCCTGATTATAAGAGCCGGGATACTCGGCTCCATGAACCTCTTACTTAGTGAGAACTTTATGAAACTAAATAAATGTTTGCATTCGCTTAGCGAATGCTCTGGAGGAAAAATGAAAACAGAATTAAAACTTACGAGGACGCTTCGTGCGTCAGCTCGTGCCTCACTTCGTTCGGTCAAGCAACAGCAGATTAAGAGGTAATTTCTTTTTGCTTCGCAAATCGGCTTCGTGCCGAACAGAAATTAGCCCAAATGTCAATCCAGCTCTCAAAAATTTTTCAGCTCGTCATTTCGTTCCAGAGGATAAATTTTTGGAGGGATTAACACTTCTCTTAATCGCGATGTTATGTCTAATTCAGAATCCGGGCTAAAAGTATTTTATTATAGAAACCGAAAGATTTACTTGTAATCACTTTTGCCAACAAATTTATTTCTCAAAAAAACTTCATACAACATTGTCAAACCCCAATATGCTACTCCTCCAGCTCTAACTCCAATTTCATTCATATCTGGAGGTAATCCAAGATATTCATGTAAGGATTTGTATTCTCCTGTAATCATTTGAGAAATAAACGGTGTGATTACAAAATCAATTGCAGCAATAGCACCTGTTGTCCTAATTAAACCATCTAATGTTTTTCGTTTAATTGGCAACGAAATATTTTTTTCTGCTTTATTATCTGCTTCCATAAATTAAGCAATTGATTTCTTTATTTTAAATCTTTCTTTTTACTATTCTGAAATTAATATTTATAACACCAGAATTCTGAACTCAAAATCACTTCGTAACTTTGCCACGCTGCGCTCTCCTCCTTTCAGTCGTCGGGAGACATAACAGGGCTTAAACGGAAAAACAGTCGACTCGCATTTTTCCCAAATCCTCTAACGAGGACTTCGTTAAATCGCATATGTTAATTGCAATTGAAAAAAAGGCTAATTTGTAGAAAGGGCAGGGACTTTCTAGATTGATTCATCCTTGAAAGCATTTGTTCTAGTTCTAATTCTTGCTTTACTGCATCTTCATCAATCCTAACAGGAAGAATTTTTCCTTTTTTATAAAGTTCTTTTGATGGTTCTGTTAGTGAAAAAGTTAAAATTCTAGCATAACCTTCAGGTCTGTCAGATGATAAATACATATGTGTTACATCATTGCCTTGAATAAGTCTTACTAATTCACCAATTTCTTCAAGACCCCCATCGTTTCCTCGCATTACCGCATAGCTTTTACTTGCTCGTTCTATACGCGGTCTTTTTTGACTTGGTGTAATTATTAATTCATCATCTGCTACCAATATTCCGCCAATAAAACATTCCGCTTCAGTTGAAGGGTTTCCTGTAACTCCGATTTTTTTATCTCCTATATACCAATCGAAGTCCCATTTATGTTCTTTATAGTGTTCTCCAAATACTTCAACTTTTGCTTTATCTTTAGTAAGATATCTTTGAATGTGCATACAATTAGTTATTGGCACCATATTTATAAACCTTTCGGTTATGCTACTACTATTTAGTTAATAATTGTCCCTGCCCTAGATGTTTTTAACTAATGGTGCTTCGCACTTTATACACCTTTTTTTCAACTTCTTCGTCGTTAACGCTTCTCGACCACGCTGCGCTCTCGCCTTCGGCTCGGGGCTCATAACAGGGCTTAAACGGTTCGCCCCTCGGCTCGGGGCTCACCCAAATTACCTTCGCTACGCTTCGGCAACTTCGCTTAATTCGGATGTTATGCTCAATTTTTTGGGGCAAAACAGTGGAAGGGGCTTTGGCTAAACCGAAAGATAATAAAAATAAGAAAGATTTATTCTTTGAAAAATAATCCCCAGCCACCTTGGCCAGATCTTGGACTTACTGCTCTGACTTCTTTAGGCAGGCTCTCTTTTCTAAGTTCTGAAGTGATTAACGCGCCTAAACCATTTACGTCAGAGGCACCAATATAATCAAATCCATCTAATGTAGGAACATTTGCCTTATTTTCTAAAACATGAGCTTCATACATTAATTCCGTATTTGGAACTCTAATGAATCTAATGTCTTGAGTCGGATTTGATTCTAATTGTCCAGCTATTTCTGGTCCAATTGCATCATAGGACTGTCCAACATTAATTCTTTTGTAGTTGTCCATTGTATAATATAGAATAAATCTTTCCTTTATAAATCTTTCTGTTATTTACTACTCTGAAGTTAATATGTGATACGCCAGAATTCTGAACTTGAGATCCTACGAATTTTTGCCACGCCTTGCAGGCTCTCGGCTTCGCTTCTGGTCTATTAACAGCGATTATCTGGGATTTTCCTGCGAAAAATACCTAAATTCTGACTTCCTCAGAACTTCAGATAATCGCGATGTTCAACGAAATTTCCAATTCTCCTAAAATCCCCAGTAAGACAAAATAGCTAAAATCTCTCTCAGCCATCCCCTGACCACCCGCCCTTAAATTGAGAGGGGTTGCCTTAGTGCTTCGCACAATTAGTCGCTTTCAGCGAAGATAAAAACAGAAAAATACTTTTTTTATTGAATCGAGAAAACACCAACGAAATTAAAATTTCGCTTAACAAACGATAAAAAGTTTCACTTCGCTACACCCAAATATTTTTCTTGTTTTATATTTTTGAGATGGGGTGTCCTTCGGACAAATAGTCGGCTTCGCCGAAATTATCTTTTTAATTCTTTTATTTCACTTTCTACAATTTCTAAAATCTTTTGAATATCTTTCCTGTTATTGTCAATTTTCCTTCCTAAAACGATTGCAATAAATAATCCAAAAATGAAAAATACAAAAATTCCTTGAAAATAAGGGTCCAAAATCATAGTCATAAAATTCTGAATTTTAAAAGAATAATCTTTTACCCAGATTCTAAAAATTTCCACACCCGTCATTAACATAATCGCCGAGCCAAAAGCAAAACCTAAAAAGACACTATTCTGATTCCAAAACTTTGATTTTGGAATTAAATCTTTTCTTGCTTCTTCTAGCTTAATTAATCTTTCTGATTTATCCATTTTATTATAAACTACTCAATATTCCAAATAAAATTACTGAAACTAAACCAACTCCTCCCCAAAATGCAATCTTATCTTCATAAAACTTTCTTAAGAGATTCATTTTTTCGTATCTCTTAGAATACCTATTTTTATTTTTCTTTGAAATAAAGAATTTTGTTTGTAGTAATAATTTTTTCTTAAAAGCGCACCTCAAACAAACAGGAGTTTTATCTATTGCATCAAGTCTTTTATGATATGAACATAAAATCCTGCCACATGTTTTACAAAAATAAAGATGAGAATTAAATAGTGTGGAGCTTCTTTTACAGGATTTACATTGGTTAAATTCATTCTTGTAATAAAGAAGATTATGTTTGTCTGAAAAAACTTCTTGCAGATAATTTTGATCTTTTATCTTTATTTGATTAACAATCTTTGGAAGATAAACTGCTTTTGTATCTTTCAATTCAATATCTCTTGGATGCGGTTTGCATGTTTTGGTATACTCTACATTATTTTTACCATAGTATTTTACCTCCTCAGTATTTTCATCAATAATCATCTCAAAAGCAACATCTTCAATATCCTTTTCAGTGAATTCAAAAGGGATTATTTTCTTGTTTTTATCTCTCTTAATTTGGATAATACTAGGAAAACCATTTCCAAAAAAATGGTTCCTTAATGTTTCATTTATTCTGCCTGCTTTCATCCCATCTAAAAATATTTCTTCATTTGATTTTTGGATTGTATTAACACAGCCAACAGAAGTGCAAAATTCAGAATCAATATTGTATCTCATGTAATAACAGGGATAAAAAATTGTTTCTGATTGAAATTTCAGTAAATCGTCTTTATGTCCAATTATTTGATGAAACTCTCTAAAAATTTGGTTTTTCACTCCTTTTTCGTCTAAAAAATCAACAGAATTATTTGTTATAATCTGTATCTTTCCGTTAAGGATTATTATATCATATTTTTCACACAATTTTTTTAATTTTTTCCCATCAGTTAATTCTATTTTCATTGTGGATGAGTAGTTTTTATTTATTTCTTTAACATATTCATACACTGTTGGTGAGAATTTTCCAGAAGTTACAATAATTCCTTTAATAAATCCTTTATTTTTTATTTCATGCAACATTGCACCCTGCAATTTTTGAACTACTGGACGACCAACAAAATTTTGATGTTTGCATTCTACAATGACTGGGTAGGATTCTTTCTCATCTTCATATCTCATAATAATGTCTTTTCCTTTATCATTTGATTTTGGAGTTAGAACAATATCTTTATATCCTACTTTTTTCATAATTCTCGCAATTAAATCTTCAAAATCATGTCCACTTAAAGTATCAATATTAAATTCTTGTTTCATACTCTAAGAAATATAAAGATATATTTTTTAAAGTTTAGCAAGAAATCCATCTCCTTTTAAGGGGTGGATGAATTGCGTCATATTTTTATTTCTTGAATGATTATAAAGTTGAGTTGGGATACTCAACTCTTGAAAGCTAACAGTTAGCTATAGCTTTCTTTCTAAATAAACCTTTCGGAGATAAAAATGCAAACACAATTACAGCTTAGCGGTAGCTTTACAACCACGAAATTTGAAATGAAACAACAATATAGATCCTACGGAAATTCTGTGGGAAATAATCTGAAATCAATTCAGATAACAACTAAATACAGATATAAAATGTTGAAACAAGATAAGTTGAAAACTTTTTGTAAGGTTGCGATTGAAGAGGCATGCAAGAGATGGAAAATAGAGATTGTTATATTGAAAGTCTTGCCTGAGCATACACACCTTATTGTTGATTGCCCCAGAACAATCTCAGATGCAAAGCTGATGCAAATAATAAAAGGGCTTTCTTCATATATCTTATTTAGGCTTTGCCCGGATTTCAGGAAAAGATATTCACGAGGAGAGTTTTGGAATGATGGATATTTTTGTGCCAGTTGCGGAAGTGATTTTGAAAAAGCCCTGAGGTATATAGAAAATCAAGAGCTGCATCATAATTTGTGTTAATTCAGTGGACGCCTCGCTTTTTGCTAAGCAAAAAGTTGCCCGAAGGGCACCCTTTAGGGCGAGGAGGATGTCACTTTTCAGCTCTGTTCCGCCTTCGGCTCCACGAGGGAAAATCAAACTTAGTTAAATTCCGATGTTATATTCAATTGAAAGAAAGGAGGCCTTTGCAATTAGTAATAATCTTCTTCATTTACTCCTTCTAATAATCCATCCTTTTCTGTAGTTGTAAGTCCTTTCGACTTATACTCTTCATAAACTCTTAGAAACTCAAGTGCTGTTTCATCTTTTGATTTTTCGGCTTCTTTCCTGAGTTTAGCTGCTTGTTCATCCAATGCGAGGATCTTACTTCTTAAATCATATGGATTGATCTCTCTAGCATAAATATTTTTCAAATCTTTGCCTAACTTACAAATTTTACTAACTAAATCATTGCTCATAATGAAACATAAATATAAAACTTTTATAAATTTTCCTGCCTTTCTTTCAACTCTGCGGAGACCTTTGGTTTCCTTGCCTCACCCTTAGGGTTCGGTCATATAACAACGATTAAGAGGTAAATTTTCTTGCAGAAAATTTCCCCAAATTTCAGCTTCACTGAAACTTCTCTTAATCGCGATGTTATTTACAACAAAATTTGAGTTCCCTTTTCAGAATTAAGGGGTTCCTAGTCCTTTGGACATTTTCACTCCTTTCGGTCGATATTTATTGGGAACTCAAATTTTACTCTGCGGACGCAGTTTTACCTTATGAAGTGGGGTAAAAGAACTTAACAGTGCTTATACGGTTCCGTCTTCACTCTATCAAAATTTTGCTAATTCAAAAACTTCGTTTAATGCCCTATGTTAATTGCAATAGAGGATTTATCTCTAACTGGCTTTTGCATTTTCCCAGCGCCTCTTTAGAGCCAGATAATAAGCATGCAAATATTTAAAAATAGTGATAACAACTTAATAGCATGGAGAAAGAAATAGGAAAAATAGGGAAAAACGACACAACAGACATAATTCTCAGGATTGATGACTTTGGGGGTCGCAGAGGATTGACAATAAGGGAGTTTGTGACAAGTGACAGGTATACTGGATTTACAAAATCAGGAGTAAGGATTATGGCTGAAGATTTTGCAAAGTTTAAAGAGATGATAAACTCAATTCCTGAAGAAGACATGAAAGAAGCTTCTGGCAGTGAATCTGGAGAGGCTTCTGAAACCCTTGAAGAAAAAACTGGCAAAGTTCCAACAGAAAATCCTGGAAGTCCTGAAAGCAATGATGAGTTGCCTGATTATTGAATAAGCTAAAGCCCTTAAAAATGGTTTTTCAATAATGGATTCTTTCTGGCCTATCTCTTGTTCTGATGTTTTTAGTAGGATTTTCCCTGCTTATCGGATGGTTGTAAGGCTCATGCACTTTCCTGAAAATCCACTTTTATGAGTCACTTAATATAATCAGGCATTTTTGCATTGTGGCCAAACTGTATTGCTAAATCTATTTTTGGGCTGATTCTTTCAACCCCTGCAGGAATATCGCACGCTCCAAAACAACTTCCAAGCCAGATTAAAAAATGCACTTTTCCTTTGAAAGCTTCCTCAAGATAATCACATACAGCAGTAGCATAAGGCTTGAGGCCATCCGGGAATTGCAGTAAAACAATCTTTGCTTTGCTTTTTTTTACCTCACTAATAATCCTGCCTAATTCAAAATCATATTTTTTTCCAAACTCTTCAATTGTTTTTTTTTCATGCCTCATAACTTTATTAAAAAGAAAGGGCTTTTATACCTTGTGTTGTTTTGAGATTAAAATGCATTGCCAGACAACAGATTTTCAGGAAAGAGTTTATGAGCTCGTAAAAAAAATCCCAAAAGGGAAAGTGACAACATATAAGGAGATTGCAGAAAAGATGAAAGCCAGTCCGAGAGCTGTTGGCCGCGCGCTCAATTCAAACCCTCGTCTTGTAAAGGTTCCTTGCCACAGAGTCGTCCATTCAGACAGAAGGATTGGAGGATATAAGCTGGGAGTGGGGAAAAAAATCACTTTATTGAAAAAAGAAGGAATTAAAATAAAAAACAACAGGATAATTGCAAACACAAAGATTTTTAAATTTTAAATCCTTTAAATAAAGATGGAACACAACTCAAAAGAGGTTGTTTTGGAATTTAATCTTCCGGAGTTTAGCAAAAAAGACATAAAAGTGAAACTTTCAAAAAATTCAGTAGCTATTGAAGCTAAAAAAAGCATTGAGAAAAAAGTGCAGAGAAGAGATTTTTTTCATGATGAAAAAACAAGTCATGCGTTCAGCTATCAGACAACTATTCCAGCAATAAATCCAAAAAAAGCAAAAGTTGAATTTAAAAAAGGGGTTTTAAAAATTAGAGCTCCTAAAGCATGAACTCTGGAGAATAAATAAGAATTCTCTTCTCTTTATAACCTGGCTCTGGAAAGTTCTGTTCATTGCAGATTTCAATCAGCACTTTATTCTTTTTATCAACAGGCCTTTTATTGCCTTTGGCATTATTAAAGAGGCATCTTAATTCCGGTTCATGAGAAAACTCAAATCTCAAGCTTTAAAAACAAAATGATATTTTGAAATATGCAATGGAAAACAGAAAAATAAGGCAGCCTATAGTTACTGTATGCGGACATGTGGATCATGGAAAGACAAGCATATTGGATTGTCTTAGACAGAGCTGTATTCAGGAAACAGAGGCAGGGGGAATAACTCAAAAAATATCATTTACTCTTTATCCAATAGAACAGCTGAAAAAAGCATGCCCTTTAATTGAAAAATCAGGAATAAGATTAGAGATACCCGGGTTTTTGCTGATTGACACTCCTGGCCATGCTGCATTTACAAATTTAAGAAAAAGAGGAGGGAGTCTGGCTGACCTGGCTGTTCTTGTTATAGACATAAATGAAGGAATAAAGCCGCAGACAGCTGAGGTAATACAGATATTGAAGCATAATAAGACTCCTTTTTTAATAGCCCTGAATAAAATAGACAATATCTCTGGATGGAGAAGCTATGCTGCTGGAAAAGATGCTGGTTTAAAAGAAAGTATAGAATCACAGCCGCAGAATGTCAGGCAGATATTTGATGAAAGATACATGACATTGATAGGCTCTTTAAACAGCTATAGATTTGATTCTGATTTGTTTTACAAAATAGACGACTTCACTAAAAAAATAGCGCTGGTTCCGACATCTGCAGCAACAAAAGAAGGAATTCCTGAGCTGATAATGATGCTTTGCGGACTGAGTCAGAAGTATCTTGCAGACAGGCTGAAACTAAGTGAAGAAGCCAAAGGAGTGGTGCTTGAAGTAAAAAAAGAGAGGTCTATTAATTACATAGAGGCAATACTCTATGACGGAATGCTTTTCAAGTCAGATGAGATAGCTGTTGCAAGCTTTGAAGGAGAGCCTATAATTTCAAAGATTAGAATCCTTGAAGAGATTGAGCCTTTGTGTTCCAGATTCAAAAGCAAAGAAATTGTTAAAGCTTCAACAGGAATAAGAATGCAGATTGTAGAAAAAGCAGAGGTTCTTCCAGGAATGCCTTTTCTAGTCTATAAGGGAAACCTTGAAGAGATAAAAGAAATGTTCAAAAAGGAGATATCAGGCAGTGTCAGCTCAATGCTGAAAAAACAAGGGATTATTGCAAAGGCAGAATCTTTAGGAAGCTTAGAGGCTTTGCTCACTCTTTTAAATCAGAATAATATTCCTGTTATGAAAGCAGGCATAGGGAATATAAATAAATCAGACATAATCTCTGCAAAAGCTAACCTGAAAATAAATGAGTTGGATGCACTTATTGTCGGATTTAATGTTTCAGTAGATGAGGATGCAAGAGAAATTCAGGAGAACATTCCCATTTTAACTGATGAAGTAATATACAAACTTATTGAGAATACTCTGGAATTCAGGGCAGAGAAAAGAAGGGAAATAGAAAAGAAAAGGCTTATGGGGATGGCAACCTTATGCAAGCTGGAGATACTTCATGAATATGTCTTTAGAAACACAAAGCCTGCTATTTTTGGAGTGAGGATTGATGGGGGAAAGCTGATTTCAGGAATTAGTCTTATGGATGAAAATGGGGAAAAGATTGGAAAGATAAAAAATATCCAGTCAGAAAACAGATCTGTTCAGGAAGCAGCAGAAAAAATGGAGGTTGCAGTATCAGTTCCAGGAGTTAATTTTGAAAGGCAGTTAAAGAATGTAAAAAACCTTTACTCTGATATTTCAGAATCGCAGTTCAGAAACTTCAGGAAGAACAAAGACCTTCTTTCTGCAAGCGAGATGAAAATTCTCCAGGAAATTGCTGAGATAAAAAGAAAGGAAAATGCAGACTGGGGGATGTAGATAATGAAAGATTCTTATGATGTGATAATTGCCGGTGCCGGCTATAGAGGTTAAAGTGCGCTGAAACCCTAAAAACCAATCCAGTAAGCTTTATAAAGCAAAATCTCAATTAACTATCATGCCATTCAAGATAAATATATCAGAGAAGAGCGGAAAGACCTTCAAAATAGAAGCAGAAGCTGAAGAGTTAATTGGAAAAGAGCTTCATGATAAAGTTAATGGGAAAGACATATCCCCTGATATGGAAGGGTATGAATTTGAAATTACAGGAGCGAGCGATAAGGCAGGATTTACAGCAATGGAGAGTGTTGAAGGTGTTGGGTTAAAGAGAGTCCTGCTGGGTTATGGAAAAGGTATGCACAAGAGGCCTAAGGGAGATAAAAAAGTAAATAAGAAGCCAAAAGGTTTGAGGCTCAGAAAAACTGTAAGAGGAAGAGTTATCTCTCCTGCAATATCTCAAATCAACCTTAAAGTCCTTAAAGAAGGAAAGAAAAAACTTGCAGAGATTTTTCCTGACCAGAACAAGCCAAAAGAGGCAGAAGGAGAAACTCCAAAGGGAGATGCAAAAACAGGGGAAGGAAGTTAGTTATTTTTTATTCTTTTCAAGAAGATTTTTAAGCCGGTCAATAAACTCTGCCTGAGCTGGATTAAGCTTTAATTTAGCTTCTTCTGAATTAAAAAATGCTGCTTTGTCAACCTCAGGTATCTTTACTTTTTTTCCTGAGCCTTTTGGGTATTCAATTTCCGTAAAGCTTTGCCTCATAAGAAAGCCGTTCCAGTCTCCTTCAAACGCCCATGCATGAACGATCTTCCCTGATTTCTGTTTAACCTCTCCAAGATAAATAAAACTTTCATCTGAAAAAGGAGGCTTTATTCCTGTTTCTTCCTCAAGCTCTTTCTTTGCTCTCTCCAAAAGCCCTTCTCCTTCTTCTACTTCGCCCTTTGGGATGCTCCATGCTCCTATGTCTTTGTCTTTCCAGAACGGCCCTCCCGGATGAACAATAAAAACCTCCAGGCATTTGTTTCTAATCCTGTACATCAATAATCCTGCGCTTATTTTTGGCATAAATACTGCAGAAGAATAAAATTTAAGTATCTTTTGAATCCATCATCTTAACAGTTTGTGTGCTTCAAGAACCAGATTCTCTGTAGTTTCCCATCCAATGCACGCATCTGTTATTGAAATCCCTCTTTTAATCATGCACTTTCCTGAATCAACTGATATTTTCTGGCCTCCTTCTTTAAGATTTGACTCAATCATCAATCCGGCAATATTCTTATTTCCATCTTTAATCTGGCCAATAACATTCATAAAAACTTCCGGCTGTTTTCTGAAATCTTTTTGAGAATTTCCGTGACTGCAATCTATAATTACTTTTTCTGAAATTCTGTTGTTCTGAAGTCTTTCCTGAACAGCCTTTACTTTTTCTTCTTCATAGTTTGTTCCGTGAATGCTTCCTCTTAAGACAATATTGCAGTAACTGTTTCCCTTTGTGCTTATTTTGCATATTCTTCCTTTTGAGTTTATTCCAATAAAATGATGCGGGGAAGAAGATGATTTTATTGCGTTGATTGCTGTGTCAATACTGCCGAATGTGGAATTTTTGAATCCAACAGGCATTGAAAGCCCTGAGGCCATCTGCCTATGTATCTGGGATTCTGAAGTTCTTGCTCCGACTGAGGCCCATGAAATAAGGTCTGCTATGTAAGGAGGAATAATGGGGTCAAGAAATTCAGTAGCAGCAGGAATTCCGATTTCATTTATCTTTAAAAGCAGCTCCCGTGATATCTTCAGCCCTTTTTCAATATTAAAAGAATTATCAATATTAGGATCATTGATTAATCCTTTCCATCCGAGTGTTGTTCTTGGCTTTTCAAAATAAGCTCTCATAATTACTATAAACTCGTCCCTTACTTTTTCTGAAAGCTTTTTAAGATTTAAAGCATATTCAATAGCTTCCCCTGCATTATGGATTGAGCAAGGCCCAGCAATAATAATCTTTCTTAAATCCTTTCCATCAAGAACGCCCTCAATTTCCTTTCTCGCTTTTCTCACTGTTTTCTCTGCTCTTTCAGTAAGAGGCATCTCTCTGGCAATGTCTTCTGGAGAAGGAATGACTTTGTAACTCTCAATATTTCTGTCTGTAATGCTTTCTCTTTCCATTTCCAGAATATGATTGTCTTTGCTTTTAAAGTTACTTATTTTGCCCTAAGAAGCAGGCCCTCATAAAATCAATTTATTGTCATCTCTTACAGATAGTAACATAATAGAAAGATTTATAAACCCCAAAGTATGCTGAAAATTATGATAAGCAGAAGAATTCAAGATAAACACGAAAAAAGAAAGTCTCTTTTAGCAAAAGTAGCTAAAGGGGCTGTCATCCTGGGAGTAGTGGGGCTAGGATATTGGGGATTAGATAAAGTTTTAGAAAACAGGCAAAAGAACCATATTCTAAATAATCCTACAGGAATGTATGTTGAGACAATTTCTCCAGGAGACACTTACTGGAGCATTGCAAGAGAGATGAGAAATGAAAATCCAGAATTAAAAAAATTTAGCACAGACAGAATTGCTTGGGAATTAAGAAAACTAAATAATTACAGTCCTGGAAAACTTCAGCCTGGAGAAAAAATATTTATTCCAAAGTATGATTAAAACTTCCAATACTAATATTCTCCTAAAACCTTAAAAACTCTTTCTTCGGTCTTTTTTTATGGAAAAGACAGAAACCAAAAATCTTCCTGAACTAAATGTCGGGGTTGTCGGGCATATTGACCATGGAAAGACAACTCTTCTCAGCAGGCTTACTGGGAAGTTTACAGACACTCACTCAGAAGAGCTGAAAAGAGGAATTACAATTAAGCTTGGCTATGCAGATACTATAATCTTCAAAGACAAAGAAACTTTTAACAATGAAGGGAGAGGAACACCTCAAAGATACATCAGCTTTATAGATGCTCCGGGGCATGAAATGCTTATGGCAACAATGCTTTCAGGCGCTGCAACAATTGATGCTGCTATTTTGGTTATTGCAGCAAATGAAGGAATAAAACCGCAAACACGGGAGCATTTTATGGCTCTTCAGGCAAAAAAAATAAAGAATGTTATAATTGTGCAGAATAAAATTGACCTGGTAAGCAAGGAGAAATCTCTTGAGAATTATAAAGAGATTAAGGAATTTATCAAGGGAACATATGCTGAAAATTCCCCTATAATACCTGTTTCAGCACAACAAGGAATTAATGTTGATAAGCTATTTGAGGAGCTTTGCAGGATTGAAATTCCTGAAAGAGAGATTGACACTGAGCCAATTTTTCTTGTTGCAAGAAGTTTTGACATTAACAAGCCAGGAACATCTATTGATAATCTAAAAGGAGGGGTGCTTGGAGGAATTTTAAAAAAAGGAATTCTGAAAGTAGGTGATGAGATAGAGATAAAGCCCGGGTTAAGCATGAAAAAAGCACACAAGCAGGTTTATAAAACCCTGACAACCAAAATACTCTCGCTTCACAAGGGAATCAGATCAGTTAAAGAAGTTCTTCCAGGAGCAAGCATATCAATTGAGACTGGGCTTGACCCCTTCCTGACAAAAACAGACTCCTTAACAGGATGTATTGTATCAAGAAAAGGGGTGCTCCCTGAAATAAGCCATAAGATAAAAATAAATGCAGAATTATTTAAGGAGGTTTTAGGGGAAGAAGGGCATAAAAAAGTAGAGCCAATAAAAACAAAAGAAATGCTGATGATGAGCTCAAATACAACAATTACTGTTGGAATAGTTGAGAAGATTGACAAAGAGGGAAAAGAGCTTGAGCTGAGCCTTAATATTCCGATAGTTGCTCTTGAGGGAGACAATGTCGGGATAGCAAGAAATATCAATGGCCACTGGAGGCTTATTGGATGGGGGGAAATAGCCGGCAAATATGAATAAGGGCTAAAATAGGTTATTTCTAATAAGTGGTTACAAAATAGAAAAATTTATAAAAAGCTGCTCTCTTTAAAGAGAGTTAAAATGAATGCAAAAAAGGAAATAATAAATTCCAGAACAGAAGAGCAATTGGAAATTGGAGAGAGCGAATATTATAGGATTGCCAGAAATATCGGAAGAGTTTCATTAATGGCACTTGGCCAGAGAGAAGCAATTATTAAAGAAGCCGGCAAAAAAATTCCAGGACTGGCTAAAAAACTTCATGGTTAATGGAAGAGATGGTCAACGACAGAGTAGTGTATGATATTGCCAATAAGCAAAATCCGTTGCTTGATCTAAAGTATCATCTTGGCCCTCCAAAAGGAGAGAAATTATTTGCAACAGCTATTGCAGATTATTTCTTAAAAAAGCTGAAGAATTAATCAGAATCAGATATCTTCGCTATTCTCTCTAATCTTTCTTTCCTTATCCTTTCTTTAATCTCTCCTCTCTTTTCTATTGCTCTTTTTAAGTCATCTCTGTCTATTTTCAGGTCTTCAATGCTTTGTAGATCTTTGTCTGCAATAATTCTTTCTCTAATTCTCTTTGCCCTCTCCACTCTTACAATTCTTTTTCCAGCCTCAATCTTACGGATATTTCCAAGCTTACCTTTATTTTCTCTGACAAAGTCTCCAAGGCCTTCTTCTTCAAGAAGTCTTTCTTGAAGCTTTTCTTTCAAAGCAGCTTCCTTTCTCTTTTTAAAGGCAAAGATGTTCCACTTTGACGGCTTCACAATTTGAGGCTTTATTATTTTTGTTTTTGAAACTGCTGTAACACCCCACTCTCCTGCATAAGCCCCTGAATTTATGCTAAGGTCTCCAAACCATAAAGTTATCCTATCATATCTTTTTGGCTTTATTGAAAGGCTTCCGGCAACATTTCCTTCTTTATCAAGAAGACTGAACATAACTGATTCACTGCTGAAATTCACCATTTCAAGCTTAAATCTTTCTTTTTCATCTTTTACTCCGACAACAACATACCCAAATCTCTTGCTCACTATTCCTCCTTCATTCGGATTGTCAAGATCAGAAACACCTTTACTAAACCTCCTGACAACCCACACTCCTCTAAAGAATTCTGCATCGCTTTCATCTTCTTTCATAATAAAGCCAGTACCCACAGTAACACGCGTAATGTAGAATATGGCTTCTTTTTCCATCTCTTCAGCTTCTTTAACCTCTTCTAATTCATCAATATCTTCATCATACTCTGGAAGCGCTTCCTCAAGCTCATCTTCAGCAAGAATCTCCACTTCGTCAGAGGCAATAACTTCGCCCCCATCTACTTCAACAGAAACAACATTGGAAGATAATGTGCCATCTTCTTCTGCAATAATGCCCGCTGCAAAAATGCTTGCCAGCAAAAATAAAGATAATGTAAGCGGAATAATCTTCATCCTCTCTTTTTTCATACAAAACAAAAGAAATTGCACTATTTAAATTTTTTGAATCTGTTAAGTCCACTTTATAACTTAACATAAAGATTAATTGGGTAATCATTAACCCCTCTGTGATACCTCTTTTCATTAAACCATTTCCTCCACTCTTCCAGCTTTCCTTTA
>JALUUW010000003.1 GCA_027021195.1 Candidatus Pacearchaeota archaeon
TGAGCATGGCAGCCTCCTTGCGTTTCTGGATAACACAAGGATGCCCCAGCTTGATTGGGAGGACATCTCAAACAGTTATTTTGAGGACTTATAGCATCGGCGTTGACAAACACGCCTGCTGACAACACGCCGGCTGACAGGGTGTTGCGAGGCAAAATAGCCGTCCGCCTGAAGCAGTTGCTGTACGAGGCGTGCAAGATTAATCGGTGGTGGATAGGGGAGTTGAGTATACAGGAGGATCATGTGCATGTCATGATCCAGGTAAAGCCGAGCGACAGCATTGCGGATGTGGTCCAGATACTGAAGGGTGGTACGAGCAGGGTGATACGGAAGGAATTTCCGGAGTTGGAGGAATTCTTATGGGGAGACAGTTTTTGGGCGGATGGATATTTTGCCGAGAGCGTTGGCAAGGTGGATGAAGAAGTTGTCAGAAAATATATACAGAAACAACAAAGCTAGTCTGGCCAGATTATGCCAGGAGGGCAGAAACTCCGGGCTTTAGCCCGGAGTGGTTCATTCAACTATTTTAAATACATGGGACTTTAAGAATATATTTTTGTTAAGATACCACACAGCAGTATATTCTCCTAATCCTCCTATCTGTGATAAGTTCCTTTCTGGTCTATTATCAATGGTAATCTGATAAGCGTTAGATACTCCTTCTTTTTTAACAAGATGGTTTGTGCCTTCATCTATAAGATTTCCTTTTGGGTCATAAAGCTTAAAGGTTATTTCTCTCTCATCAGGCCTATTTGCAGGACCATAGTAAAAAAACAATTCAATTCTTTCATCTTTTTTAAATTCATTTTTTATTCCAAAAAACTCCTTTCCTTCAATTTTACCATCTCCGTTAATATCAACCCATTTCTCAAAGCTTAAAGCAAAATATTTTCTAGAAAATTGTTGCCCCTGCCTCGCTTTCTTCTTCCTTTTATAATCCTTGTATCCGCCAGGCTGGAGAATTTCCGGATGAAGCTCCCAGAGAGGCGCTGTTGCTTCCCAGTATGTAGAGCACCCGCTCAATCCTGCTCCGCCGGCACCAACAGCCCCGAGCATGGCCAATCCGACTGCTGTCCTTTTTCCCTTTTCTCCGAGTTTTTTTAAGAGTGACATTTTACAAATACCTTGTTCTTTTAAGGCAAATCTTCTTTAAAAAGATTTGTTAGCTTGATTATATAGTGCGCATTGCTGATGCAATGCCTTTGCTTTTGGCAAAATTCAGAGGGATGAAAAGTATTTAAATCTTTCGTTTGTTGTAACTTAGAAGTGGTGCATTGATACAATAATTCCCTACGGCACAGAAATCTTTAAAGGAAAATCAATGTTAATTTTCTTTAAAATTCTTGTTAAAGCATCCACTCTTTTTTTAAAATCAAGTATCCCTACATCTGTTATCTTTCCTGTTTCAGTGTCCTTGGTAATAAAGATCCCCTGTTCAATTTCTTCAGTAGCACCCTCTTTTGCCGGTTCTCCAAAAGATACTTCTAAGAAGTCCCCTTCCTTATCATAATAAACCTCATATGTGTTGTTTATGTCCATCTTATTCTTTCTTCAAAATATGCAGTTATAATAAAGCCATCTCCGTTTAAATACTTAACTACGACAAGGACGAATTTGTTTGGCTTCTTTAAATATTTATAATGTCTGTAATAATATCCTTTATTATACTGATGAATTATTAATTTGTCTGGCTTTTTTAGTGTCTCTTTAATTTCCTCAATATGTCTGGTTATATAGGAATGTCTTCTGAGAGTATGGCTCCATTGTTTGCCAGTCATCCTTATTTTTCTTCCTGTTTTATCAGTAACTTCAAAAATGCAATTCTTCATTAAAAGGAATGTCAATTAAGAATTAAAAACCTATTGTTTCCCTTATGTCGCTGCCAAGGCAACTCCCCTTCCCTTTTCTCCGAGTTTTTTTAAGAGTGACATTTTACAAATACCTTGTTTTTTTAAGGCAAATCTTCTTTAAAAAGATTTGTTAGCTTGATTATATAGTGCGCATTGCTGATGCAATGCCTTTGCTTTTGGCAAAATTCAGAGGGATGAAAAGTATTTAAATCTTTCGTTTGTAACTACTTTATAGTTATATAGAATAGATGGAAAGTTATTTAAAACACTCAAATTGTATATTTGGTATATGTTCCCCATCATTGCTTCGGCAAGGGTGGGTCCTATATTCTTACAATGGAAAAAGTTGTTTTATTTATTGACGGCAGTAATTTTTATTAGGGGCTAAAATCTGTATATGGCAATGAGAAAAGTTTATCAAATTTTAACTTTGAAAAACTTGGAAAAATCCTTGCCGGAGAAAGAAAACTCATGATTGTTCTTTATTATAATGCTCCTTTGGATTACAGCAAATCTCCGGAAAAATATGCAAAGCAGCAGAAATTCTTTGAAAAGATAAAAAATACTGATAATGTAAAACTTATTTTATCAAGAATGCAAAAAAGAAAAATCAAAGGAACAGACAAAAATTATTATGTTGTTAAAGGAGATGATATCCACATAGCTTCCGACATGATAAAAGGGGCTTATGAAGATATGTTTGATACAGCTATTCTTGTATCAGGTGACGGGGATTTTGTGCCGGCAGTCAATATTGTGCAGGAAAAAGGGAAAAGCGTAGAAAATGCTTATTTTAAGCAGAGCTTATCGTGGCACTTAAAACAGAATTGCAATAAATCTGTAAAATTAACCAGGGAACTGCTGGACCAGTGTTTTGATTAACCGTTAACAACCAGAGCATTCAATATAACAGAAAGAGATTTGGTCATGAAGTCATACAAGATTCAAGATCAATGCCAGCAATACTGACAGGGTAATTGTGAAGGGAAGATAATTCCATTTTCTTAAAAGCATCGGTATCAGGTTTATCACGATTATTGCTATTCCTATGATTGTGTTTGCATCTGCCATTTTAAGGACCTAATTTAGTTATAATTTTAATTCCTTCAATAAGCAGACCGATTGTGGCTACCACAACTCCCAGATTTGAATACGATGCTGTTATCAGCACTCCCCCCACTATTACCACTATGCCTGCAATCAAATCTATTAAATTAACATGTGCTTTTTTGTTTTTAGAAAGTGCTCTCATTTTGCCCTTTAATCATAAAGAATACTTAATTTATAAATTATTTGTATTTTAATAATAGATAACAATGGATGGAGTTTATAAATCTTTCGTTTGTTGTAACTTATAAGTGGTGTAGATATGGGAAGGTTTATAAATATGGGATTTTTGTAGGTTTATGGCTGAAGAGAGAAATGTCCCAAAATATAGGGAATTAAAATCTCCTGCTACTGCACAGATAGAATTAACCTCCAACTGCAATAATTTATGTAGATATTGTTATAATTCTTTTAGGGGAGAAAAAGATTATGATAATGGTTTACAGCTAAAAGATTCTTTAAGAATAGGAAAAGAGATTGTTGATAATGAAGTGTTTGAAGTTGTTCTGACTGGAGGTGAACCTCTTCTTAGAAGAGATTTACTTTATCCTCTTGCAGAATATCTTTCATCAGAAAATGTTGATGTAAAAATGAATACTAATTTAACACTAATTGATAAAGATGACCCTAAAAAGATAGAGGATTCTGGGATTTTAAGCGTTTTCGGTTCTTTACCAAGTTTCAACGAGAAAAACTATAATCGTATTACTCGGACAGAGAGATATAGAAATGCTATAAATGGGATAGAGATTTTACTGAAATCTGGAATTCCAACAGGAATAAATATGGTTGTAACTAAATTAAATAGAGAAGAAGTTTATGAGACAGGAAAATTTTTGTATGAATTGGGGATAAAATCTTTTTGCGCAACTCCTGCAAGCCCATGTTATTTCATGCCTAAGGAAATAGAACTAAAAAGGGAAGAGGTAGTAAAAACCTTGGATGATTTATTAAGATTAAAAGATGAATTTGGGATGAGAGTTGATGTAGTTGAACCTCTTCCAAGATGTATTGTTGAAAAAAATGATAGATATGAAATATTTTTAAGAAGAGATTGTGCAGCGGGAAAATTAACAGCTTCAATTTCCTCCAAGGGAGATGTAAGTCCCTGCACTCATGTCCAAAAAAGCTATGGAAATTTATTAAAAGAAAATCTCAGTCAAATCTGGAAAAGGATGAGTAACTGGAGGAATGGGACTTATGTTCCAGAACATTGTATGCCTTGCAAAGAATTGGAAATTTGTTCTTTGGGGTGCAGAGAAGCGGCAAAAATAAGAAAAGGGAGTTACACTGAACCAGATCCATGGGTATCTGGAAAAGTTTTAACTAAAAACAGGCAGCAAGAAAAGGATTTTGAATTAGATGAGGATACATTCTTAAAAGTCTCAGAAAGAGTAAAATTTAGAGAGGAAAAAGAAGGGTACCTTGTTTTTTGTTCAGATACTCATTCTGTTGTTTATCTAAATCCACCTTTTTTTAAACTGCTTATAGGGTTAAAAAGAATGGGAGAATTTACAATAAATAGCATTAAAAAAGAGAGCAGTAGTGAAAATGAGTTTTCCAATATAGTTAAATTTTTAAAGAAAAGGGGATTGATTATAACATGATAAAAGACATAGAATCAGTAGCATCTGAAGGAGCTTTGGATACTAAGAATATAGGGGTACTGCGCATCAGAAACTATTGTCTCACTGACAGAGACTACAAGAAACCTGATGCCTCTGATCTGGCAGAGTATTCTTGTGATGCAGTATGTGATAATTGTCATTGTGCTACTTTTTAATCTAAAAAATGAACTTAATTTTTGAGAATGCTTTCAGTAAGAACTATCATCCACTGATATCAAAAAAAGCGGATTTTCTACTGGATTTTTTTAATTTTGATCCTGAAACTATTGAACCTGGGAAGATAGAAATCGCTATCTTTAATGATTTGAAAGAGTTTACAAAAAAATATGAATTTGAAAATAATAAATCTCTTCCTTTTTTTGTTGTAGGATTTGCTGGAAAGAACGGCAGAATTTTTATCTTGGATAAAAAACTTTTTCCAAAACAAGGACACAGAGAAGAAGAATTTGAAAGAGTCGTTGTTCATGAATTATGCCATGTATTTATCAGGAGAATGCTACACCCCAAACATACTTTCATTTGGATAGAGGAAGGGCTATGTGAATTTTTGTCTTTTGGAGATTATCCTTTAAAAATAAAAAAAATAGTGGATTTTAGAGAGATTGAAACTTCTGAAGGATGGAGAAAGCATAATGCCTATCAACAAGCAAAAGGTTTTTTTAAATATTTATCTAAAAATTATGGGGATAAAAAAATAGTGGAATTTATTAAAAAAATTAAAGTTACTTCTGAGAGAAAGGCATTTAAAGAGGTGTTTGGAAAAGAAATAAATGAAATCCAAGAAAAGTTCTTTAACACCTTGAAAAATGAAAAAACTCTATCATCCGGGAATTCCTTGCAATGAGAATATAGTTCAAAAAGATTTAGAAAAGAGTCTTATTAATTTTAGAAATAAGCGTATAGAGATTGTTGAATGTAATGAAGGGTTTGGAGTTTTTGATAAAGACTGGTTTTGGGCAACAAAAGAAGAGTTAGATTCTCTTAAGAAATGCCCAGATATCTCAATAAGGTATTTTTTAGATAATGAAAAGTTCAATCATGAAGGATGGTTTTTTTATAACCCAATAGAACTTGGTATAGAATTAACAAGAGAATGTAATCAGCTGTGTATTCATTGTTGGAATGAATCTTCTTCAAGGGATACTAAAATGCCTTTGAAGAAGGCAAAAGAAATTATTCAGGAATTTAGAAAAGGAGGAGGACAGAAAATAAAGATATCTGGTGGAGAACCATTATCATATTCTTCTTTAGATGAATTTTTATTTTTTTCAAAAGAAGTTGGGATAAAAAAAGTAGATATGACATCTAATGGAGTGTTAATGAATAGGGAAAAAGCAAAATTTTTATCTACTCATCTAACAAATATATGTATAAGTATTCATGGTTCTAAATCAGATATACATGACGATATAACTTACAATAAAGGAAGTTTTGTAAAATCTATTAAAGCAATAGAGCATCTTCAGGAAGAAGGGTTAAACCCCATAATTAATTATACTGTTATGCAGAAAAACAAAAAGGACATTGCAGACATGATTGAATTAGGGAAAATTCTTAATGTTAACGGGATAAAATTCAGTTGTTTAAAAAAGATTGGAAGAGCGAGAAATTTAGAGGTAATTTCTAAAGAAGAGGTAAATACATTAAGAAATTTAATATATACTAAATCGAAAGAGCTTGGAATTGAGTTAGAGAAGAGTGAATTGTATCCTGCAGGATATGTTCAAGGCATTAGTCAATCAAAATTTTATGGATGTAATGGATTAAGAACCCAACTATATATCTCTTCAGAAGGCAACGTTTACCCATGTAGTTTAATAAATGAAAGTATTGGAAACATTTACCAAGATTCTTTATTTAATTTATGGAGAAGTAAAAAAGCTCAGGAATTTAGAAGATTGGATAATTGTATTAAAAATGATTGCAAAATAATTAGGGATTGTGGGAGAAAGTGTAGGGCAAGTTTGAAGTAACGAGGGAGAGTTAAATATAAAATATATTTTGACCATGGAAGAAAAATAGGGTATGGGAAGCTAAAAAAAGAGCAGATATGGAAGGTTATGAGAATATAAAATTTGTTAAAGCTGATATCAATTCCTTACCCTTTGACTCAGAAACGTTTGACGTTGTCATAGTAGGAAATGTCTTCTCTTTGATAGAAAATAAAAAAATTGCATTAAAGGAATGCATGCGTGTTTCTAAAAAAAATGGATTTATTATTGTAATCCCTATGTATTACATAAAAGAACCTTCGAAGGAACTTATAAAGAGAGTTTCCAAAGCCCTTAAAGTCGACATTGCTCCTATGTATCGATCAGATTGGATAAATTTCTTCTCAATATCTGGATTAGAAATATATTGGTCAAAAGATTTCAAATTTGACCACATAGACAATAAAAAAATAATTTCCTTTTGTGAGGAGATTTTTAATAAAGAACATTTACGAAACTTGACTAAATCGGCATATGAGAAACTATTTGAAGTTTATCAGAAATTTATGTTTCTATTTCGCGATAATTTATCTCATATGGGATATATCATACTTATTTTATCTAAAAGAAAGTTGTGGGAAGATCCAGAACTCTTTACATCCAGAGAAAATATCTCCCTTGGAAACTTTAGTCAATAGAATAAAATATGGTAATTCTTATTTGATTCCTTTTTCTAAGAACTCAAAATTGTTTGTTTCTGAGTCAATTACAACTTTTGTACCAATAGGGATAGTTAGCTGAGGATCGGTATGACCTATATCCACTCCAAACAAAATGGGAAAATTATATTCTTTTGTTCTCTCCAGTAACTTCTTTTTTAGCATTTCTATATCTTCTTCATTATATCTAAAAGGTCTGCCAAAAATTAGCCCTCTGATTTGTTTAAATACTCCTAAAATGTTTAACTGCTCCAGATACCAGTCAACATAAGGAAGGGGTTCCCCTTCATCAAATGTCTGACCTTCTGGCAATTCTAAAAATAGAATCTTATCTGTATGATCTGGCCAGTATTTTGTACCTGGCAAATGGACTATTGATGTGAGACATCCTCCTATAATTTTACCTTCTGCTTTTCCTCCTCGCAACCATTCAAAACCTTTATTTTCTTTCAATTTTCTTGGCCTTGTAAGATCCAACTTTTTACTCCAATCTAAGAATTCATCAGTCCAGCTTTCAGAAGGAGATACTTTTCCTATGGGTTCATCTGATGCTACTGCCTTATTAAAATAATCTAAAGTATATTTAAGAGGATGAGGGTATTCTCCAAATTGAGTTATAATACATGGTCCATAAAAAGTTATAAGATTGGATTGCGTATGGAGTGCATAGTGCAAGATAGAGATATCTGAATAACCACAGAATATCTTTGGATTTTGTTTTATTTTCTCAAAATCTAAATAATTTAGAGTATGGGTTGCTACTGTTCCTCCAATTAAAGATATAATTGCTTTTATATCTTTGTCAAGAAAAGCGTCCATTATGTCTTTAGCCCTTTCTTCTGCAGGAGCAGATTCCCATCCGTTAACTTTTCTTGCTGTAGGAAACTCTTTAATTTTATAACCCTCAGATTTTAGAAATTTAACCGCATTGTCAAGTCTATGGGGAAAGTTCAATCCAGACGATGGAGCGATTATTGCTATTGTATCTCCTTTTCCAAGTCGTGGAGGCTTAATTAGTTCCATTAATTTTTAACAGAGGTAAAACTTTAAATATTTATTGGATTCCCTCTAACAACCCCTTCATTCAAAATAAAAGAAAAAGCCATTACAGATATGACTATGATGCTAATTTGAATTAAGGACAAGCAAACCTTCGGCCCTTTTTTTGGGATGGGTTAATGAAAACAATGGCATTTATTCTTGTTTATGGGTATTTACTAAGAATAATGGCTAAGGAAAACAGCCTAATTTTTCATGTGCTTTTATTAAAAAATCCCTGAAATCTTTTTTGCTTTCCCATACAGGATTTAACTTGTTCCTGATTAAATCAAAATCTATCTTCTTTAATCTTCTAATCTCTGCTAATTCACTTATCATTCTTTCGTACTTTTCTTTTGATATTTTTGCCATTTCCATAATAGCTAAATGGGGCTGATATTTATACAATTTTCTAAATAAAACAGGGAATCTTATATCTTAATTCTTTTAACATATTCTATACATTCATTAATTAGAGGAATTATATCTGGATTATGCTTCCACGTTTCCATTACTCTCTTTCTTAATTCTTTATGTTCAGCATAGCCTTTATCTTCAACAAACCATAGATCTCTACACTCTAAATTTAAGATTGCAGTTAAAGACTCATTAACATACTCTATTTCTCTAAACCCTAGCTGATTTCTAATTAAAGGCAAATGTGTTTTTTCCATCTGTAAATGCATTAATTCATGTCCACATGTTCTTAAATTTTGCAACAGAGGTCTTCGAATTGAGACCATGAAAGAATCCTCCTCCACATTATAAGGACATCTTCCAGCAGTTGTAATATATGCATTAAATTCATTTGAATATATTTTGTGTTTGGTAATTTTTTCTAACCTTTCAAAAAACCTGTTATTTATTTTTCCCCAAGAGTTCTGCAATGTTTCTAAAAAGATGTCTAAATGGCCTGAAGAATATAATGGTTGAATATACTGTTCAATCTCTTCCCTACATTCTTCAAATTTTCTATTTTTCCACCTCTGTAGGACTGACCCTCTTTCTAATTCATTCTCCCATGGATGCTCGTAGTTGCTAGTTTCCCATATATTCCAAAGGTCTTTTTCCTTATCAAACTTAAAAATTACTTTTGACATATTCTTTTTTTGAAGGTTAAGCTTTTTGTTTATTTTTTAATAGTAATAAAATAACATTATGTTTATGGGGGGGCAAATTATCATGCTCTTCAATGGGGGTCTCATACATTCCTTCCTTCATTATTTCCCAATCAGAATATAGGTTTTTTAATTGTTTTAATGAAGGATAAAACCTATTTTGTGCATTTCTTGCCATAGGGTCTTTATCTGAAAAACAGATGATAAAAGTATGTCCTTGCTCAGAGGTATGTGTTTGTATCTTTTTTAAAATATTTTGTGCAGTTACCTTATCTAAAAAATGCAAAACTAACGAAGCAATTATTAAGTCATATTTCTCTTTGAATTCAAAATTTGTTATATCTTCATTAAAGAATTTAAAATTTTTCTGGGAGATTTCCATAGGTCTTTTATCTACTCCAAGAACTTTTACGCCTTGTTTGGCAAATCTGAGAGATTTATGCCCTTTCCCACAACCCAGATCCAAAACATTTTGAGGCTGTAGTTCTTTAAGATATTCTTTGACTTTATCCCTTATTATCATTTATTAATTCTTTAAGTTTATTTTATTTAATTCTTTCTAATCTTGTGAGCTTCCCTGCACATATTCTTTAAAACACATAGGGTCTTTGGCCATATAATCTCCTGTTACTGCATAAGCAATTGCCCTACATCCTCTGCAGTGCACCACTTTATCACAAAGAGTATTCTCCCTCATTTTATTCAAATCTCTTAAATTTTGCATTACCTTGTTCTCTAAAATTAAATTACCTATTCCGTCACTTATGCGACCTATTTTAATAGGAAGTCTTCTACAAGGATAAACAGTTCCGTCCGATAATATTGAAAGCATTCTAAATCCTGCAGAACACCCCCAAAGATATTTATTTTGCTCCTTTGCTGTTTTTATTACTTCGTTTTCTTTTTCCAATATTTGCCAAAGAACATCAGATTGAAGGACATTAATCTTATCTCTATATTTTTCATTTAGTCTTTCAGTTTCTTTAACCATCTCGTAGATTTCTTTAGCATTAATAAATTCAGGATCTTTAATTCCTAAGTTTGAATCTGGATTATAAGTTTTAAAACCCACTTTTTTAGCTCCTGCTAAAATTGCATTTTGGATAACATCCTCAAACTCTTTTTTATTAGACTGCATAAGAGTCATGGCTACTGTAACATTTAAGCCTTCTTTTGAAGCATTTCTTATCCCTTCAATTGCCATATCATATGCAAAATCTTTTCTCCTAATTTTATTATGTGTGCGCTTAGATCCATCAAGAGAAACTTGTATTGCTTCAACTTTTTGCTCCAAAAGTTCTCTAGCTTTTTTAGGAGTAATTAATGTGCCATTAGTTAACAAATTTGTTATAACTTTTTTCTTACAAGCATATTCTAAAATTTCAAGATGATCTTCCCTCATTAAAGGATCTCCTCCCGAAATTGCGATTCTGGGTATCATCTCCCACCTTTTTGCTGTCTCTGCTAAATCATCTATCATTGATTTTACTTCATTTAAACTCATTAAATTATCATCTTGGATGTGGTCTACATTCCCTTCGTTGTTATGATAACAATGGGAGCATTTAAGATTACAATCATTTGTGGAATCCCCTTGAATATATAAGTGTCTTTTAGCCATTACAAATTAAGAGCAGTTTTTCTAAATCTATTTGGAATTTTTTTATTCTAAAGAATAGACATCATCTGCGTAACATGCATCTGGACCACAAGCATCGCAAGGGTCACAGTGATAACGATCTTTCTCTTGAGACGCTTTATTAGTTATATAAGAACTAATATCTAACATACCCTTAAGAAAAGCTTGTTCCTCAGCAGTTCTCTCCAGTTTATTTGTTTTTGCTATAAAAAGCCAACAACCTTAATATATTTAAATTTTATTGTAATGGATTTATTTTGTAGTGCCTAAGTAACTTAAAAAGTTATTTATTTGCAGATTTTTCAGAAGAAACAACCTCAAACTCAGTTGAGCCTATATAATTTCCATCTACATTAAACACTGTTTTGCAAATCCCTAATTGTAATGATTTGTCAAAACAAAATCCTCTTCATTTACATTTCTTGAAAACAAATTGTTTCATTTAATCCATATACCCCGCAGCTCTGCTGCGGTTGGGAGCTTCACTTCAGAACGAGATGGGGCAGAAGTCATGACTCCAGAATTAGCGGATGTGTCTTAACAGGAAGTCTTTCTCCTCTGGAAGAATACGTTCTTCTCTCAAAAACCCTTCCCTATCAGCTATTCTAAGGGTTCACTCAGATGTTCTGCTGATTTCATTCAGATATTCTGCTAATTGCCTCATATCATCAGGCTTCCCCTCTAATTCAGAATAATATTTATTGTCCATTTCAAAGTAAAACCTATTCACGAAATCAATAGTCTCTTTGTATTTGCTTATGCCTTTTTTCTCAACTAATTTATTAAAGCAGTCAATATATCTCATTAGGGCTTCAGTCAACTCCCTTGTTTCCTCGCTCTCCTTAAGCAGGGCTTTATCCATATTAGAATATGCTTTATCCAAAAATTCAATTACTTCTTTATAATTCTCAACCCCTTTTTTTTCCACCAATTTGTAAAAAGCACACGCATATTCTGTTAAAGCCATAGTCAGGTCCCTGATTTCCGGGTCTTTGATTCTATGTATCTCTTTCTGGAATCTATCCATATCATCAAGTTCTTTTTCTATTGTCTCTTGGAAAGTTTGGTTTTTTATTTTTGACCGAAAAATGATTCCGTGTTCCACTAGACCTTTATGGAATCCTCTTAATCCTTTCAATATCTTTTCATTTAATTTAATTTTTTCTGCTTCTATCATTTTAATCTTACATAGTTCCACCTACCCTTATGCATTAATAAAAAAGACAAAAAAAGAAATTATCTTTCAGGTCTTATTTCTTTTCAGATCCTTCAGTCATTTCTAAAACCTTCTCATTTGGCATAGAGGTTTCTACAAGACCCAAATGGAAATTCTCAAGACCTTCCAACATTTCCCTGTTAAATCCACATAGGGGCATTTTCTTTTCCTCCTAATTTAGTTAACTATAATATATAATTACTTTATATAAACTATTCTATTGGATAATTTTACAAAAAAGAAATATTTATATATTGGTACTTATTTTATGTATAAAATGATGAAATTGGATGTATATGACCGGAGAATTTTGGAGGTTTTAATAGAAAACTCCGAAGAGCAAATAAGCGCTATTGCCAAAAAGATAAGGCTCAGAAGAGAAAACGTTAACTATCGGATAAACCGCATGGTTAAATCAGGTCTGATAAAAGAATTTAACACAATCTTAAATGAAAGAGCGTTGGAGCTTTCCCACTATGTTGTTTTTGTAGAACTGATTAAACTGGAAGAAAAAACAGAGCTGGAAATTATAGATTATCTCAGGAATAGCTCCTTTGTGAGCTGGATAGGAACTTCAGCAGGGAGATGGAGCCTGGTTTTTGATATAATAGCCTATGATAAAGGCTCAAATTTTGAAAAGATATTAACGGAGTTTCTCAAAAGATTTGGCGGAGATCATATTGAAAACTACGAGGTTTTGAGGCTGAATAAAAGAGATTATTTTGCATCAAAGTTAATTGGCAAAGAAAAATATTTCCATGAAAATGCTGAAAGCAAGGCCTCTCTTAAAAGATTGGACAATATAGATCTCAGAATACTTTCATTGCTAAACAAAAATTCAAGAAAAACTTTGGTAGAAATATCTTCTAAAATAGGCTTGACTCCAAATGGAGTTAATAATAGGATTAAGGGCCTAATCAATAATGGCATTATAACAGGATATACGATTTCCATTAATTGGAAGAAATTAGGCTATGAGTGGTTCACAATACAAATTAAGCTGCACAAGTATGGTGAAGAAGTATATGCCAAAATGGAATCTTTTTTCAGGAATCACAAGAAAGTGGTGTTTTACTACAGATATCTTGGAGGAAGCTGGGACTATGATATAGGGGTTTTGGTTCAGAATTCAGACGAATTAAGGGATTTTATCAATGAATTCAGGAGAAATCTTTCGGATGTTTCCAAAATCTCTGATGTTTTTTTGACTCTTGAAGAAATAACAGGATATAAAATGCCTGAAGGGGTTTTTAATCCTTCTTAATTCGGCAACGAGATTATGCCCTCAGCTGTTATACCCCTCAACTCCGATAAAATTTGTTGAGCCTCCGCAGTCTCCAAGAGAGATACATGCATTATTCATCTCTTTCTTCCATGACTCTGAAAGGCACTCACAGTTTTTCACGCACTTTTCCTTTCCAGTCAGCCCTTTTTCAAATACTACTGTGCATTGAGTGTCTGCTATAGAGCATAAAGATTCAGCCTCAGTGTCCTCTTCCCAAAAATTAAATCCAGGGGCATTTTCAGGAACGCATCCTATTGAAGACCATTTGCAGTCTCTCCTGTCTTTATTCTCGCAGTCTTTTTTGGTTGTTTGAGAGGAGCAGTCCTGCCATTTATTTACTCTGCATGCAGCTGTCTTAAATCCGTCAATGTCGTCCTGGACACAGACTTCCTGCCTGAAATCCGCGCACGGCTCTATGCTTACCTCTCCGTTATAACACACCAGCCTGAAATGCCTGCTTCCAGGAAGGCTTTTGTCTGTCCCGCTTGCATCTGCGCACCATGTTTCCCCATGCTTATATTTTTTTCCAAGATAATTGCAGCTTAAGTCTCTGCAGATGTTGTCTCCGTAAGTTGGCTTTACTCTGTCCTTTCCTCTTTCATAGGATTTGCAGGTGCTTCCCAAAAAATAATCGCAGTTGCCGCACCCGGATGATCCGGCATTTCCGTCTGCTGAACTAAATCCGCAGCTCTTTTCCTTTCCATAAGCCTTTGTCCAGTAGTTTTTGTCTTTTATTTTTGAGGCATCATAAATATTCGCAGGATTTCCGCAGCTGTCAACAAAGAAGACTTCATCTCTTCCTTCAATGCACGTTGTTCTTTCTGAGGGTCCGCAGTTTGTTGCAAGCTCTTCTGCAGAGCATAAAAGCCCCTCGTAAAACTCTACATTGGAATCAGGAGAGCTCGCTTCCATTTTTCGGCACTCTCTTTTTGTTATGAACTTGCATGTTCTTGCCATCTCTTCAGGATCCTCAAACACACATGCTCCTTTGACATCTGAAGTAGCAGAAGCAATGCATTCTATCTCGCTTCCTATGTTTGTCCTGAAGTCAGTTTCGAGCCCGTAAAGGGACGAAAGCCTTTTGCATCTCGTCTGCGTTACAAAAGCAGCCTGGTCTCCTATCAGGCAGCACCCAAGAGAGCATTGGGGGATTTCATCCATCTTCCCTTCGTTCCATACCCCTCCTGAATCCTCGCATACTTTTTGAGGAGTGTTTTCCATGCAGGTTCCCTCCTGGCTGTCTATGCAGGTTCCAAGCTTGCAATAAGAGGTCGCCTCGCAGGAAGTCGGGACTTTTCTGTATGAGCTGTCGCATTTATCCTGAGGAGCGTTCTGGCACCATGCATTGTTTACTGTTTTTTCGCAGCAGTATGAAACCTCTCCGACAGCTGAGACAATTGCAATATATGCTATGACTGCCAAAAAAATCAGCGCAACTCCTGCTGCTAACCCTTTTTCAAAAACATTATTTGTCTTGTTTCTTCCCATTTTACACTAAAACTTCATCAACTCCGTATCCAGGAGGCCATGCAAGGCTTCTTGAAGCAAACTGGAATTTATTTCCGCTGTTGAGGTCTGTTAAAATATAGATTGTAGTGCCGTCGGATTGTTTTTTCTTCTCAACTTTCAAATCACGGTAATAGTTCATGTAGGTTGTTGTTTCAGCATCTCCGTATCTTGTTTCCCATGCAATTATGCTGTTTGCAATACTTAATAGTTCATAAAGATTATTGTTCAGGACTACTCTTAAATTGTCATAGCTTTCTGAAGATTCTTTTGTGAGAGTTAAGGAGTTGCTGAATGTAGCGACAATTCTTTTTGGAAGCAGCTCAACATCAGGCTCTCCCTGCTTTAAGCTTACTTTATACCCTCTTTTCTCATAACTCTCTTTCATGGAATCAAAGCACTCTTTTGCCTTTCCTCTTATGTCTTTTTTTATCTCAGACTCAATGTGCTTTTTCAGCATTGGCTGCTGCACCACGCATGTTTTGTAGTACTCCTCAGTGTAGCAAAGATATTCTACTTTTTCATCATTATACAAAAAATAGTGTTCTGGCTTCAGGCTGCCACCCTGCATTGAAAGCCTTTCAACAGAATTTTTAATATCCTCTTCCATGCAGTTTTGAATAAATGCAGACGGATTCATGCTCTCGAGCCACAAATTAGACCCTATCTTTGGATAAAACAAGTAAGATAAAACACCTATAATCACAATCATTATTGCAATTATGATGAAAATCGTCACTTGCCCCTTTCTTTTCCATGATATTTCCCGCATTTTTATTTAAAGGAAATCTGATTTATAAATGTTGATAGTTTTTAATGTTTTTAATAAATTAAATTGATTCCGGCCTTAATATAATTGCACAGCCAGGATTTGTATTTCCTCCAAGATCTTCGCATTTGATGTAATGCCTCTTTCCAGACTCCCACTCGCTGGTATGGGTTCTTGAAAATACATCTGTCATAGGCTTTGCATCCTCTCCTCGAATGTCAAATCCGCATCCATTAAAACTGTAATAGCATTTTGCATCTTCGTCTGTTATTACCTTTAACTCTCCCTCGCTGTAAGCCCTTACTATTTTTGGAGCTTCAGTGTCAAGCTCTAAAGTGAATACTGCATTTCCATAAGCAGTATTTCCTGCATCGTCTTCGCACTTTACATAAATATTGTAGTCTCCTTTCATCATAGTGTTGAAGTTCTGCTTATGCCTCCTGGAGAAGCTCTCAAAAAACAGAGTCATGTCATCATATCCTGAGAAACTGTAATAACAGGAAGACTTTCCATTCCTCGCCCCTCCGGAAGTCTCAACTTCAAGGTCTACTGAGATTGGCTCGAACCATCTCTTGATTTTTCCCTGAGGGGTTATTGAGGTTATGTTAAGATTTGTCTCTGAAACATAGAGTGTATAAACAAAATCCTCTTCATTTACATTTCTTGAAGTGTTCTCTGGAGGAAGCCATGGCTGGTCTTTGCACCTGATGTAAAAATTGTTTTCTCCTTCTGCAAGCCCTTTAAGAGTGGTGCTGCACTGCCATCCCAACAGCTCCCTCTCTGTTATTCCTGTTTTGCAATCCATTGAATTGCTCATTTCCTCATAGCTTTTTCCGCTTTCAGTGCTGTACCTGCATTCAGCAGGCTCACTTAGGTAAATCTGAAGAGGCGTTTCTGTAACATTATATTTCAGGAAACTTTCATCCTCTGGAACTGCAACTGTTCTTGAATGGTCTACAGCAGTTGTGTCTGGCCCTGAGTTAATGCAGAAATTCACCGTATACTCGTCAATATTGTAGTTTCCATGATAGTCCTTGCACTTAACATACATATTCATGTTTCCAAACATCTCTCTTATGTCTCCTGCAACATCATAGACGCTTAAGCTGTCCAGGCTTGGCATTGAAAATGAAAAAGTGTGGTTGAGAGTGAATGCATTTTGCTCAACAGGGTATCCTCTCATTTCGTCATATTCTGTTTTCTGGAAATCAAACTTGCACTGCGCAAATTCATCTGTTTTTAGGCTGAAGCTGACAGGAGTGAATTCAGGGATGCAGTTTCCGTTTTCCCTTCTTATCTCAACTCTTTTTGCATCTTCGTTATTGAACTTGTAGCCCTCGTCAATATCTCCTGCAGAAATTACAGGAGGATTGCTTTCATAAGGGATGCTCTCGCAGACAGGGTTTTCTGTTTCTTCATTAAGGATTCTGCATGCCTGCCCAAGGCTCTCGCATCTGTATCTTGTGCAAGGCATTCCTTTTTCAGCAAGCTCGTTGCATCTTTTGCAATTCTCTCCTCCTGCAGGAGCCTGCCATGGCATGCATGTAAACTCAACAACCCTTTCTTTTGTCTTTCCCCATCCAACAACTATGACATATACCATTATTATTACTGCTGCTGCCAGTGCGTATGTTCCAAAATTCAATCCCCATTTGAGCCATCCGACCTTCATTAGGCCAAGTATTCCTCCTGCAACCCCTCCTGCTACTGTCAGGACTGTTGCTGCATTTCCAGACCTTCCCAAAGACTGGGCAATAAATGCTCCTGCAACTGTTCCTATTGCAAACCCTGCTGCTGCCCATGCGAATGCTCCTATGGATGTATATGTGGTAGAAACAACTGCTTCAGATCCTGCAAAAATTGTCTTTGTTCCCAATAATGATGTTGTTGTTTCATAAGCTCCATAAGTGTAGGTGGTAGTTCCTATTCCCAAATGGCTAATGGCCATAATCAAGGTTCCAGCTCCTCCTGAAACTTCTCCAAGCTGCTTTATTACAGCCTGTATTTTATCCTCTTTAGGCTTTTTGCCAGAATTACCGCTTATTGAAGAGATGTAATCATCAATTTCCTGGGGCTTTACATACTGGCCTTCTACAGGATCTGCATAATCCTTATATCTTTCCCATGAAACACTTGGAGACCGCGTTACTTTAATGTTATCGCTTCCCTCTCCAATATAATTGATATAGCTTCCGCAATCTCCGAGGCTGATGCAAAGGTCATTCATCTGCTCTGCAAAAACTCCTTTCTCGCAATTGCAGTTCTCAATGCACTCCCACTTTCCTCTTGAGTTTTTTTGGTATATGACAGTGCATTTTTGATTTGCCATTGCGCATATGCTGTCTGCAATAGAGCTTTCCCTTTGCCTGAACCCTCTTGGATATCTTCCAACGCAGACATCAAAGCTGAACCCGTCATCAATATTAATGTTTTTAATCATGCAGTGCTTGTTTTTATTGCATTTTTCAGCCATGTTTCCCTGTGAATTGTAATCAAGGCACTTTGTAGCTTCGTTCACAACGCATGAGGCTACTGAAAAGCTTTTTCCGTTTTCCTCTATTTCTGATTCTGTGCAAAGCCCCCCTCTATAGTCACTGCATCCCTCTGTCTTTACTTCTCCATCAATACATATTTTTCTCCAGTGCCTGCTTCCTGCAGGATCTTTCCCTTCTCCTATATAAGAGTCATAAGCACACCAGCTCTCCCCGTTCTTTCTCTCTTTTCCGCCTGTCTCAGGAGATGCAGGGCAGTTTTTGTTTTTGCATATATAATCTCCGTCTTTTGCTTTTTTTCCTCCTGCCTCGTCTGAAGGCGCGCACATGCTTCCAAGGAAATAATTGCAGTTTCCGCACTCTTCTGACTGAATATTGTCTGAATCAGGGTTGCAGCTTTCCTGTTTGCTTAACACCTTTCCGTTATTCCACGAAAAATCCCTGTCTGAGGAATAGATGTTTTCCCTGTTTCCGCAGGAATCAATCCAGTAAATCTCGTCTTTTCCCTCAATGCAGCTTATGCTTGCCTGCCTTTCACATTCAACCCCCATTTCTTTAAATTCCGGATTTGAACATAGATGGTCTTTGTAAAAGTCTCCCTGAATGCTGAGGCATCTTGATTCTGTTGTAAATTCGCATCTGCCTCCTTCAAGGATGCATGCCCCTTCAAACTGGCTTGCAGAAAGAGCAAGGCATTCAAATTCTGTTTCAAGGTCTCTAAAGTCTTTTTTAAACCCGTAAAAAGATGAAAGTTTTTCACACCTTTTTTCTGTAACAAACTGCGCATTATCTCCCAAAACACAGCATCCTTTCTGGCATTCGCTTACTAAACATGATTCTTCATTTTTCCATATTCCTCCTCCAGACTCGCATTTTTTTCTGGTGGATTTTGTTGTGCATAGCCCCTCATCTTCGTCAATGCAGCATCCTATCTTGCAGTCAGCAACTTCATCGCATTTTGTCGGAAGAGGATTGTCGCAGCTTTCAGTATCAAAAAACCCGACATCCTGGCATATTGCTCCGCTTTTTGTAACAGGGCAGCATTTCCATGACTCTTCTTCTGCAGAAACAATTCCTATCTGTTTTATTGATAAAAATCCCACTAAGAGGCTTGCTCCTGCAGCAATGAGATTCCCAAGACTGTCTTTTCCTTTATCTCTTTTTATTATAATGGAGCTGCTGTCAGGCTGGCTGCTCATTCCTATAACATAGCTGGTTGCAGGACTCATATTAACCAGAAGGAAAATCTGGAACATAACAACAGCTAGCAAGCTTAGTTCTGTTTTTCTTTCCCTGATTTTTATTGACTTCATTTTAAAGCCCAGGAGGTATTATGCAGCTTCTCACTGCAAACCTGAATTTTTCTTTGCTGTTTTCATGCCTGACAGTATAGATTGTTTCTAAATCGCTTGTCTTGAATCTGTCTATATTGAATTGGGGATTAATAATCATAAAGCCAAGATAGTCAAAATTGCAGAACCTTGCCTCTTGACTCAAAATCTCCTGCACAACAGCTGCAATATCATAAAATCTGCTTGGAATATTCGCTTCAAGGTTTTCTTTTTTTGAGCTCTCCTCTGTTCTTGTAAGAGTAATCTCGCTGTCTGTTTTAATAATCACTCTCTTTGAGATTAAGTCAACTTCAAATCCCCTGTAATCCATGCTGACTTCATAATTCTGTTTTTCAAGATTGTTTTTTAATTCATCAAAACATACTTCCATGTCCTCTGCAATATAATTTTTTATTTCTTTTTTTAGATGGCTCATCAGCATTGGCTCGTGATTTATGCAGGGAACATAATAATTTTGAGTATAGCATAAATAAGAGATATTTACAGGGTCTTCACCTTCAAACCTGAAGGTTTTGTAGAGCTCTGGTTCAATATATCCTCCCTGCATGGAGATTGTGCCAATAGCTTCCTTGACCTTGCCTTCAATACACGAGCTTAAAAAAGCTTCAGGATTTTTTTCAGGGCTCTTTCCTGTTTTTATAGGAGCTTCTCCCCTAAAGAATAAAAACGATGAAATTGCAACAACAACAATCATGCCTGCAATTATGAAAATAGTAACCTGCGAGCGTTTTGCCTTTGGAAAAGCCCTTTTATTAAACAGCAGGCCTAAGGCACGAGTTCCTCTTTTTTTCATATTTACTTAAATATTTTGCTGCTTATAAATCTTGTTGGATATGCTGTCTTTGTCTTCTGTCCAGACTCTCCCCTGTTATTTTCCGGATATTGATTTCCCTTCAAGCTAATCCTCTGTCTCAACTCTTGGAGCAAGAATAAAATTAAGTTCAAGATGCTCTGTTTTAATATCCATTCTCAGAGGATGGTCATTTGCGAATTTCAGTGTGGTTTTCTCAGAAAGCTTTGACCCTTTCATAAACTTCTGAAGATATTCCAGACTGTATTTTGCCTTGCAGTTTTCTGCTTCTATTTTTGCCTCGTCTCCTGAAAATTCAGACTTTGCTGAGTTTATTCCTTTAGCTTCTATTATAAACTTTCCATCTTCAATTATGAATGAGCATGCGTCAGCCACAACAGCGCAGTCTTCAATAGAAGCAATCAAATCTCCTGAATCCATGTCAACTCTTGAGCTGAATTCTAAGTTAGGCATTTCTTTATCCTCGCTTTCAACATCAATAAGGCCTAAGGTGAAGCCCCTCTTAATCTTGTCCTGAATCTCTATGCTCAATAAGTTCTCCTTTTTTTCCAGAACTAAAGAGCTTCCGGAACCGCATCTTTTCAGAATTTTTTTCAGGCTGTCTAAATTAATGCCCAAAACCTCTTTTCCAGTTTCAAACTGGGAAAAAGCACTTTTTGGAAGCCTGAAACTAACCATTGCAACATTTGCAGGATCCATTGCCGTAATGCTCATCCCGAATTCACCTATCTTAATTCTTACCTCTGTAACCAACTCGGAAATTATATCAACAGCTTTTGATAATAATGCAGGGTCTTCAAGTTTTACTAGCATTTTAGCTTCTATCAAAGTACGGCTTGTTTTTTAAGTATTATTGTAATTAAGGATAAGGTATTTATTTAAACTTTGCCCACTCTTTCATAAGATGTTAAGTGAGCTCAGATTATTTTTTACAGAAGGAAGATTATTGAGCTAATTAAGAGATATAAAATGCAGGAAAATCTCAAAAATTCATCAGGGGAGCAAAGCTTCAAAGAGCAGAGGATAAGGAAGATAACTCATTTGTATTACTCAAGGCCGGACATACAGAAAGCAATTTTTGAATTCTCCAAAAACAGGGAAATTTCACCAAGATATTTTGAAGGCTTCGGCAAAAGGCCTGACAGCTTCCAGTATAAAGGAGATATATTTGAGCTTGTAAAAAAAGGAGCGACATCCTTTCATTGCTCAGAGGAATTGTGGCAGGACCCTCTTAAAATAACCACTGGAATGACAGAATCCCAGTCAAATGAGCTAAGAATCGGCTGGGACTTATTAATTGATATTGACTGCAAGTGGTTTGATTATTCCAAGCTGGCGGCAAAAGCAATAATTGGAGTTTTGAAAGATAATGGAATTAAAAATCTGGGATTGAAGTTCTCAGGAAGCAAAGGATGGCACATCTTAATTCCCTGGAAATCTTTTCCAAAAGAAATAAATGGGGTCAGTTCATCAAATCTTTTTCCAGAGCTTCCAAGAAAAATTATAAATTATATAAGATTCCAGTCAGAAAAAAAACTAAAGGAGATGCTTCCTGAAGATTTTGAGGAGCAGTTTAAAGGAGTGAATATTAAGAGAGGGATAAAATGCAACAGGTGCAGTGAAATTGCCAGCCAGTATGTTTATGCTGTTTTTTCCTGCAGAAAGTGCGGAAGAAAAGAATACAAAAAATTCCATTCAAAAGGCCAGATGAAAAAATACAGCTGTCCTGAATGCGGGGCTGAATTTAAAATAGAGAGCCAACTTACCTATCATGAGTGCCATCAGTGCAGGATAAATTCAAAATATAACCCAGATGATTTCTCGCAAACAATACAGGAGGATTTGTTTGATTTAATGGGGCTGGATATTATTCTGGTTTCTCCAAGGCACTTGTTCAGGATGCCTTATTCCCTCCACGAGAAAACAGCACTTGCAAGTGTAGTAATTGATGAGCAGGATATTGACGGTTTTCAGTTAAAAGATGCCAGCCCTATGAAAATCTCTTCAGAAAAAATAAAAAATTTTTCCCCTGTCTCAGCAGAAGAAGCTGAAGCTGAAGCTCTTGTGAGAGAGGCTCTTGACTGGACAAAAGACCTTCAGATTGCAAGAGGGGAAACAGAAGAAAAAATAACGGGAAAATATGCAGAGTACAAGCCGGTTAAGCTTGACAATCTTTCAGAGCAGAATTTTCCGCCATGCATAAAAAATATTCTAAAAGGAATTTCAGACGGAAAAAAGAGGGCTTTGTTTGCTTTAATAAATCTTTTCAGAAGCGTAGGAATGGACAAGGAAAAAATGGAGAATGAAATTTATGAGTGGAACAAAAAAAACAATCCGCCGTTAAAAGAAGGGTATATTAAATCCCAGCTTTCATGGGCTTACAGAAAAAAGCCAATAATGCCCCCTAACTGCAAGGAATTTTATCAGGGAATTGCAGCATGCCAGCCAGATGATTTGTGCCTCAACAAAGGAATAAAGAATCCAGTTAATTATGTTGTAAGAAGAAGCATTTCAAAAAGAAAAGGGCATAGAAAGTCCAGGACAAATGGAAACAGTAAGGATAATTTTAAAAAGAAGAATTGACTCTATCAGACATGGGAAAAAGAGTTCAAGCGTCATGTCTTTTAGTGATATCTCTGCTTTTTGTAATTCTATCAGCATCTTTTATGGCTGCAGAAGGCAACTCAACAAGTTCTGATGCGGACAAAATCAATAAAGCATATGGGTGTCTTGAAGATAAAGTAAAGGGAAAATGCCCCTCTCTTTCTCTGGAAGAGAGAATTTTCTCTCTATTAGCTATAGGAGAGTGTAAAGAAGAGCTTCTTTCTAATTCAAAAGACGAGGAGTGCTGGCCAAAATCTGATTGCAAGGTTAAGCCTACAGCTCAGGCTATTCTGGCCCTTAACGGAGCAAACAAAGATACAAGCAGGGCAGAAGAGTGGCTTTTATCTCAGAATTCCACTCCTTCTGAAATTGACTGGTTTCTGCAGATTGAAAGCGCAGAAGCCACAACATGTAATGTGGATTACTCAGGAAATTCTTATCAAGTATCTATTGACGCTGAAAAAAAACTGAGCTCTAATGCAGGAAGTTGCCTCAGTCTTTATGGAGGGGATTACTGGTTTAGAATCTCTCCTTCATGCTATGATAACGAATTCGCAATTTCATGCGACAAGCCTTTTCTTACAACGCTTTTGTTTAAGAAAAAAACCTCTTCAACAATTCATGTCTCTCAAAAAACAAACTCTGCTGCATCAGAAGGGACAACAATAGAGAAGGTTGGCTCTCTTTGCTTTTCAAAAGGAGGCTCCTGTGATTATGAGGGGAGCTTATGGGCTGCTTTGGCACTAAACTCACTGGGTAAAGATGTTTCATCATTTATGCCTTACCTTATAACAATGGCTGATGAGAATGGCAAGTATCTTCCGGAGTCTTTTTCCTATATTCTGACAGGATATGAGGATTTTCGCAATGAATTGCTCTTAAAACAAAAAAGCAACAAGTACTGGATGGAATCAGGGGACAAGTTTTATGATACTGCTCTTGCATTGTATCCGTTGCAGTATGAAACTCCTGAAGAAAAGACAAATGCAGTAAACTGGCTTTTGGAATCCCAGGACAATGAAGGGTGCTGGGAAGGCAACATAAGAAATACTGCTTTTATTCTTTATTCTGTCTGGCCAAAAGACTTTGCTGTTGATGAGGAGGATGAAAGAGTTGATTGCGAGAGTGCAGGATATTATTGCATGTCTGAGATAAACTGTGAAGGAGAGGTTCTTCCGGACTATTCCTGCTCAGGAGTTTTTAAGTGCTGCGACACCCCTATCCCTCTGGAAACCTGTGAAGAAATGGGCGGACAGGTCTGCAACTCAAATCAGGCATGCGTTGAAGGAAGAGTTGAAGACTCTCCAGACCTTGATTTTGGAGAGGCTTGCTGCCTGGGTGGCTTTTGCGAAGACTCTGCCCCCGTTGAAGAAGAAGTGTCAGAATGCGAGTCATACGGAGGGGTGTGCAGAACAAACGGGTGTTTTGATGATGAAGAGGAATCTTCCTATTCCTGTGACTTCACTACTGACTCCTGCTGCACTGTAAAAATTTCTCCTAAAAAAAGCTATTGGTATGTCTGGGTGCTGTTGTTTTTAATAGGGCTTGTAGCTATTGGCATAGTTTTCAGGGATAAATTGAGGCCTTATTGGTTTAGGCTGAAGTCAAAGTTTAAAGGCAAAGGCTCTGGAACTGGAAGCCCTGCTCCAAGAAGGCCAGGGTTCCCTCCTCCGTCTTCAAGAATTCCTTTAAGAAGGAGAATTATGCCAAGAAGAATAATTCCTCCGCAGCAGACTCCTCAAAATATTCCAAGACAATTTCGCCCTTCTGTTCAAAAGAAACAAAAATCAAGCAAGGAGCTTGATGAAGTTCTTAAAAAGCTCAGGGAAATGGGAAATTGATGGGGTATATAACAAGATAAGGATGATTGCGGGCTTTATGATAAAGCAAAAATTTTCCAGATAATGCAAATACTCTGCAATTATATTTAGAAACAATGAAAAGATTTGGCGAGGAGATGATGTTTTTCGCAACATAGGTATTGGAACTGTTTGCTCTTCTTGTGGAAATCATTATGAATTTGATTTTTACCATGATAAGAAGATGTTAGAAAGACTTGCTGAAGGTCCGGAACAAGAATTGCGTTGAATGTTTTGTTCAGGATGGCTCTATCCGCTTAGCTATGAGGAAGGGTATCTGCCTATATCACTGACAGAATTATGCATTCGTGTTCTTTCTAAATAAAAAAACTTTATTAACCATATATTTCTTTACATACTTATGAAAAAAAGCATAATTATTCTTGCAGTTTTATTACTGGCAATTCAATTTGCCTCAGCAGTTGAGTTTGACATGAAATCAGAATTCAGTCAGGGAGAAACAATTATTGCCAGAGTTTCTGGAAATTTCATAGACCCTGTTCTCAGGGAAAACATACATTTTTACAGGGGCAATGTGCCGACTTCAATAATCTATGATGTTGCAAGAATAAGCGGAGAGTTTTACATTTATGCTATTCTCTCTGGAAAAAAAGAGGGAAATTATTCAATAGTGATAGAGAATGCAAAATACATGAAAGGCTCTCAGGTAGTTGAAGATGCAATAACAAAAAACTTCTCAATAACCAACAGTACAGCAGATTTTTCAGTAGATCCCGGGTTTATTATAACAAAAGGGAAATTTTTTGTGCAGGTTCAGAATCTGAAGGATTATAAAATAAATGTCAATGCAAAAATACTTGCAGATTCAGGAAACAATGGCGGAGGGCTTTTTGATTCTTTGTTTGGAAACAATGGTGAAACAAATGTTTATGAGAAATCAGTTGCTCTGAAATCTGGCGAGATTAAAAAGATTGATTTTGAATTGGCAAATCTAACTGGCTCAGAACTGACAACTCTTGAAGTAAGCAGTGAAAATCTAAAATACAGCATCCCTCTTTATATTATAACGAATATGACTGGCGAGGAAGGGGAAAAAGAAAAGGGGATTAAACTTAAATTTGATCCTTCTGAATTAAATGTATCAATCCCTACTTCTTCAAACACTACAAGAATCATCTATCTGCGAAATTCCGGAGAAGTGGCAATAGAGAATATTTCTTTATCAGTGTCTGATTCCCTGAAGGATTATCTTTCTCTTTCAGCATATGATATTAATGGGCTTGAGGGGAACTCAAGTGTAAAAATAGAGGTTTATCTTTCTTCAGGAGATATAGAAAGAACTTTTGAAGGGCAGATAACTGCAAAAGCTCCTTCAGCAGCTGAAGGAAATGACGTCTATGCTTATGCTGCTGTTTTTTTGAATTTTGTAAAAGGGTTTAAGCCTTTGGACAATGAAACAGGAGAGATAAACTATGGAAAAGAAAATACCTGTTCGGAAATGAATGGTGAAATCTGCGCTGAAAATATGGAGTGTTACGGAGACCTAAAATATGCTTTAGATGGTGTTTGTTGTTTGGGAAGCTGCAGGGAGCTTAAGGAGAGCCCTACAGGAAAAATAATCGGATGGTTAATAATAGTTCTTGTTGCAGTCTTCCTTATATGGTTTTTCCGGTTTAAATACAAGGAGGCAAAAAAAGAAGTAAATCTTTTGAAAATTGCCAAGAGAAAGTGATTTTTACCTCCCTCCTTTTTTCCTTACACCTTTCTTCTTTTTGGATTTTTTCTTTGTATTTTCAGCTTTCTTTTCTGAGGCTGTTTTTTTATCTCCAATAACTTCCCTCAGTTTTTTCTCAAGAATGTTTCTTTCTACCTGCATTACTCTTGCAATTTCATCATATCCGTGGAGCCTTCTTGTAAGTTCATTAAGAATATCATTCCACCCGTTGTTTGTAAGCGCAATTAGCTCAGGGGATACAATTTCAATGTGGGCTGGCATATACTTGAAAAGAATTATTGCAAGGTTTAGTATGTCTTCAACCTCAATCTCAACTTCTGCAAAATTAGTATAAAATTCTTTTTGATCTTTCATTAATTTTGGCTCGTTTATCTTTTTGCTCACAACACTGACCCCTTTTTCACCATCAATCTGGCTTATAATGTTGTTCAGCGTCTCAGTAAGATGTTCCGGAGGCCTTCCAATAACTTCGATTATAATTGCTGCTGTAATTCCTTTTGTTTCATACTTTTCTCTTTCTTCTTTACTCAAACCCATTTTTTCTAAATTCCTTGTCTTTCATTTTCAATGCAAACAAGACTGCAAGCAAAATACAGAAGGCTATAAGGCCGTAAATTCCATATCTGCCTTTTCTCAAACCTTCGTTGGAATCTCTGGTTTTTATACTTTTGGTATTAAGTTTTATCACTTCTGGAGAGTCGGAAGAGATTTTTTCCAGAGAGTCTTTTTTTGTCTCGCTGGTTTTTGTTTCTTCACGAATTTCAGGCAAGGGGCTTCTTTTTTTATTCTCATCCTCATTCTTTTGAGTGCCTCTTTTTTCCCTGCCTTCTTCTTTTGCTGTTCCGGCATCTTTTTCACATTCATTTTCTCTTCCTTTTGTTTCCTCTGAAAACCCCCATTCTTCATTGCAGAACCGCCATGTTAATGCGCTATTTTCAGAATCTTCAAGTAAATCAGTTTCATCAATAATGCTGTTTCCTTTGTATAAAAAGACTTTCTCATCAGAGTTGTCAAGCCATTGCTTGCTGAAGCCATAAACATAGTATCCTGAAAAAACACTGCCTGAATTAAACAATATCTCATCTCCGTCATTATTCAAAAGCCTGTACCCGCCGAGGTCAACTTCTTCTTCACTGTAAAGCTCAATCCATTCATTGCCTGCATCTTTTCCAGGAGGATTTAACTCAACCTCTGTTATTCTGATAGCTGAGGCAAGAGAGGTAATTATTAATGCAATAATTATCGCAAAGAAGAGTTTTCTTCCAGCCATTAAAATAAGAGCTAAAAGATTGTTTTAAATTTTATTGCATTCAGCCACACTTAACAGAAAAACTGCGCAAACTTCTTTCCTTTTTTTCTCGCATCCTCAAGGCTAATGACAAAATTTTTCCCAGAGTCTCTCAGGCTTTTAGGATGGATAAACAGCCATCCCTCTCTGTTGAATCTTAAGGCTATTACTGGCTTTAGCTTGAAAATTTCAGAGAATACTATGAAGTTGCTTATCTGTTCCTTGGATATATACTTGACAGGCTTTTTGCTTGATTTCACCTCTATACAGTATTTTTTCCCTTTTTTTCCTGCAATTAAATCGCAGTCAGCATTCTCCATTGCTCCTGATCCTGCAACTCTGACAGCCCTGTAATTATTATCAATAAACATCTGAAACAGTTCGCGTTCAGCCTTGCTTCCCTTGGATTTGTTTTTTGGCATTTTTATCACCTCACATAAAATTAATAAGAAAAAAAGTTTTTAAAATTTCTCTAAACAAAAGCCAATAAGCCTTGTTTTATCATAAATCCCTTGCCTGCAATGTTCTGCGGCCATTTGCCTTTGCCCTTTTTATTGCCTCTACCAAAATCTCCTCAACTTTTCTTTCCAAAGCTGTTTCAACTTCATCAGCAACACTTGAAACCGCATTTTCCTTGTCAAGCTCTTTTACAGCTTTTCTTATATTGCTTTTTACAATTAATGCCATTTTTTCAGTTTCTTTTTTTAGTGCAACACAATTTATTTGATTTAATCAAAGTTTCTATTTCAACAATGCTTAGCTTTTTATAATTTTCTTTATCAAAAGACTTCTTTTTTTAATTCACTTTTTACTTCTTTTCTCTTCCTTCTTCAGGCTTCATCAAAGGAAATATGACGCACTCTCTTATAGGCCTTCCCATTAAAAATGAAAACAATCTTTCTGATACTCCAAATCCGCATGTTGGAGGCATCCCGTATTTCAGGGCTTCAACAAAGTCTATGTCATGTTCATGAGCTTCTTCATATCCTTTATTCTTCATCTCCATTTGTTTTTTGAATCTTTGCTCCTGGTCAAAAGGATCGTTCAATTCACTGTATCCGTTTCCCATTTCTGTTCCTGCAAGAATAACCTGAAACTGCTCTACCTTTTTTGAGTCTTCTGCTTTTCTTTTTGCCAGAGGAGAGACCTCAACAGGCTGGTTAATCAAAAACCCCGGCCCTGAGATTTTCTTTCTGCAGTACTTCCATAGGCTGTCAACAAGGCTCCATTTCTCCCCGTCTTTTGTATGTTCTACGCCAAGCTCTTTTAGCTTTTTTTCAATATCTCTTTTGGTTGCAGAATAAATATCAATTCCTGTATATTTTTTTATTGTCTTTTCATAATCATAGATTTCCCATTTTTTTCCCAAGTCAACTTTATGCCCATGAGCCTCGAACTTTAAACTTCCGAGAGTTTCCTTTGCAACCTTTTGGTACATTTCCTGAACAAGCTTCATTCCGTCTTCATAATTTGCATATGCCCAGTAGAATTCCATTTGAGTGTAGTCCTGAAGATGCTCTGCATCCATTCCTTCATTTCTGAACTGCCTTCCTATTTCAAATGTTTTTTCATACCCTGCGACCATCAGCCTTTTTTGCCACAACTCCCCCATAGAAATTCTAAGATAGACATCCATATTAAGAGCATTATGATGTGTTTTAAAAGGTGTTGCTGCAGCGCCTCCCGCGCTTATTTCTAAAACAGGAGTTTCCACCTCCAGAAACCCTTTTTCTAAAAGAAAATCTCTTATGGTTTTCCAGAACCTTGCCTTTTTTATAAAGAGCTCTTTTACTTCAGGATTCATAAGAATGTCAAGATATCTCTTTCTCAGCCTTTCCTCTTCATCCCTGAGGCCGTGCCATTTCTCAGGAAGCGGAAGGACAGACTTGCTCAGGAGTTCCAGTTTTTTAACTATGATAGAAAGCTCCCCTCTTTTTGTTCTCATAATGATTCCTTCCACTCCTACAAAATCTCCTGCATCAATATATCTCTTAAACAGTTCAAATGTATCCTTTGGAGTTTCCTTATCCTGCAGAACAATCTGTATCCTCCCGGATGAATCCTGCAGAGAGGCAAAAGAGATTTTCCCCAAATCACGTTTAACCATAATCCTTCCTGCTGTTTTTACCCTGTCCTTTGTCTTTGAATCATTCTTCAGTTTTTTATGCTTCTCCTGCAATTCTGCAAAACACTGTTTTTTCTCAAACCTGTTTGGGTAAGGATTAATTCCTTTCTTTTTGAGCTCAGAAAGCTTTCTTATTCTTTCACTTATTATTTGCTCTTCACGTCCCATGTCCTCTAAAAATAAATCTTGTTTAAATATGTTTTTGAAGCTCTTTTAAAGCAACCTTCAGCCAATAAGAATAATTGCCGGGGTTTTCTTTAATGTCTTTTTTTAATTCTTTCATAGAAATCCATTTGTAATCTTTAACTTCAATAGGATTCGGAGATATCTTCTGGCTTTCATTGATTTTTCCTATAAAAACACAGTCATATTCATGCTCAATCAGCCCGTTGTCAAACTCTGTTTTATAAGTAAAACAGAATAATCTTTTAAGTTTGCAGCTAAATCCCATCTCTTCAATAAGTCTTCTATTGGCTGCATCATAATCGCTTTCACCAGGCCTTGGATGGCTGCAGCAGGTGTTTGACCAAAGCCCGCCTGAATGGTATTTTGCTTTTGCCCTTTTCTGCAGCAGCAGCTCATCCTTTGAATTAAAAACAAAAATTGAAAAAGCCCTGTGAAGCTTCCCTTCCTTATGAGCCTTTATTTTTTCCTCTTCCCCGATTTTCCTGTTGTTTTCATCAACAAGTATTACTTTTTCTTTAGCTTGATTTTTCATTGTTTTTTCCATTATCCATCAATGATAATTCTTTTGTTTCGCAGCTATTAAAAATTGTTTCATTTTTTCCAGTACCTTTTAAATCCGTGGCTGTCCAGCTCTTTGTTTAAAAGCTCATCAGCCATCTGCTGGAATTTGTCCCATCTGCTTACATGCTTGTAGGCTATTTCTTTAAAGTTCTCCTGAAGCTTCTGGACTTTTAGAAATAATGGAAGCAATTTTGGGTCTCTGACTCTGTACTCTCCTAAAAGCTGCTTGACTATTAATTCTGAATCCAAAAAACACATTACCTTTTCCCTAGTATGCTTTGAAGCGAGCTGCAATGCTTTAATTAATGCCTCATATTCAGCCATATTGTTTGTGACTCTTCTTCCTATAAACTGGCTGTATCTGGTAAGTATCTCTTCATCTCTTCTTACTATAACTCCTATTGCACCAGGCCCTGGATTGCCTCTTGCCCCTCCGTCTGAATTTGTGTATATCATTTTATTTTTGCCATATATTTGGTTTTATCTGATTCATATATGCAAAACCTTAAAGGCCTTAAATCCCTGAAATCTCTCAGGCTTAATCTGAACATTTTTTATCTGCGCATGGCGAGGGCCTTTTTTGCACAACTCAATCATCTTATTTACATCATTAACATCTCCTTCAAGAAAAACTTCAACTCTTCCGTCTTCTAAATTTCTTGTAAATCCTTTAACATTGTATCTTTCAGCATTTTCCTTTACAAATGCCCTAAAGAAGACTCCCTGAACAGTCCCGCTGATGTATAATCTTACAGACTTTTTCATAATAAAGGATATTGGCTTTGGTTTATTAATTTTGTTAAAATTATATGAAAGCAGAAATAATTATAAACTGGCTCTGGCAGGTTTTTTTATGGATCTGTTTGAGCAAATAAAAGAAGAAGTAAGATACTTTTTTGAAGAGTCTAAAGGAAGCCATGATTGGGAGCATGTTGAAAGAGTCTATAATCTTGCACTTCATATAGGGCAAAAAGAAAATGCGGATTTGGAGATTTTGAAGCTTGCTGTAATCTTGCACGATATTGGAAGAGCTGAGCAGGATAATTCTAAGGGAAAAATATGTCATGCAGAAATTGGGGCGGCACTTGCCAGACAGCTGTTGGAAAAATATGGATTGGAAAAAGAGAAGATTGACAAGATAGTTCACTGCATTGAAACTCACAGATTCAGGAACAGCAAGGAGCCTAAGTCAAAAGAGGCCAAGATACTCTTTGATGCAGATAAATTAGATTCAATAGGGGCTGTTGGAGTAGGAAGGGCATTTTTATTTGCAGGAGAGCATGGAAACAAGCTCCATAATTCTAAAGGAATAGATGTTGAAAAGACAGATGCTTATACGAGAGAAGATACTGCTTACAGGGAATTTATAGTTAAGCTTAGGAAAATTAAAGACAAGATGCTTACACAAGAAGGAAAAAGAATTGCTGAAGAGAGGCACAAATTTATGGAGGAATTTTTTGAGAGGCTGAATAAGGAGGTTGAAGGGGAATTGTGATTTTTTGTTTTAACTAAATTCCTCTCCTGTCCAGCTCGTTGTTCACAATGGCAACTGTCTGGCTGGCAAAATACATCTTAGGGCCAATGGAGATTTTCTTTGCAATTTTTTTCAGCCTTTTAAGCTCTTTGATAGGAAGCCCTTCGTGGTCCCCTAAAACAAAAACACTTTCTTCAGGAATTTTTGCCTTTCTTATGTCTTCTCCCTTTCTGTCAAGAATGAATATTTCATTTCCATCCTCATAGAGCCCCTCAACAACTTTCAGAAAGCTCTTTTTCTCTATAAAGCATCCGGAAAGAGCTTCTGTTTTTTTGCCTTCCCTGTACTTGTAAAGGATTTTTTTAATTAAATTCCCTATGTCTTTCTTGCTTATGTCAAGCTCAGGAGTTACCTGCATTTCAATGTGTTTTGGAGCATCAGGAGGGCCGTAAAATACCAAGTGCATCTTAACATCCTTTCTGAATCCATGGGAAAGAAAAAAAGCAGAGATGATTGTGTGTATTGCAATGTCCATTCTACCTGCTTTCATCAGGTTTCCTTTTCCTTTTTCTCCTGAAAGGGCCTTTCCAGATGTCGCTGCTTTGCTTGAAAAATATATGAAGTGCCTCATGAAAAAATTAATCAGGCATTCTTTTTAAAATTATACAGTGGCTGCAGAACAAATTCCGGCTTTGCAAAAATTTCATCTCTGTTTTTATCATAAGTGTTGATTACTTTATACATTCCGATAAACCTTTCTCCTGAAAAAACACATATAATTCTTCCTTTTTCAATCTCTTCCCCTTCATCCATCAAATCTTTAGTAAAAATTGGCTTTCCTGTTAAAAGCCTTTTAATCTCTTTTTCTTTGACCCGCACAACTGGATAAACTTCAGACACTATTTCAGCAGGGACTATAATGTCTTTCAATGGCTTTTCACTGCCTTTCCTGTATTCTTCAACAGCTTTTTCAAAATCATACAAATTTACAGATGGATACTTGCAATTCTTGTTTCTGTATTCTGAGAAAATTCCTGCCCTTATCCTCCTTAATTCAAGCATGTGTGCTCCTATTCCAAGCTCTTTCCCCAAATCATCAATCAATTTCCTTATGTAAGTTCCTCCCTCGCACTCAACATGAAACAAAATATCTTTTCCATCTTCGCTTTTTTCAAGCAGCTCAAATTTTTTTATCTCTCTTTCTCTGAATTGCCTTTTAACTCTTGATTTCACAGGAGGCATCTGCATAATCCTGCCAATGAATTTTTCCCTTATTGTCTCTTTAATTTTTTCCATAGGAGTATCCTCATGAATTCTCATTATCCCAACATACTCTTTATCCTCTCCCAAAAAAAATCCAGTCAGCTTGCATGCTCTGTTTAATGCAATGGGCAAAACTCCTGTAACTTTTGGGTCAAGTGTTCCAAAATGGCTTGTTTTCCTGATTCCAAAATCCTTCAAGGCTTTCCTGACAAAATCAGAAATATTGAATGATGTAGGTCCTGAAGGCTTGTCAATGTTTATAATCCCGAATTCCAAAAGCTCTTGAATGCTTTTCTTCACTTTTAGTTTTTCAATATCCATAATATCTCCTGTTAAATGCCTTTAAAAAGCATTAATTTACTACTGAAATATCTTTGCAACCTTTCTTTAAGAAATCTTCTGATTTTTATAATATTTCTGCAAGAGCCTGTTATGAAAATCTTTATAAAGTTTGTAATTCTTAATAAAAAATGCTTGATAGGGATATTTCCCAAGGCCAAGGTGTTTTTGAGGTCAGAGGGGATTACAGCATAAAATTCCCAATGGGGAAAGAGGAGAGGGAGATTATATCAGGAGATTATGCAGTATATTTCTATAATCAGATTTTAAATGCAGAAACTCCTTCTGAATGTTCTTTTTTTAGAATAGTGTTTGACGGGCTTAGATTTGAGGAACAACAAAGCCTGATACGCATTCATGAATGGTGTATGGGTGAAAAAGCAAATCACTATATAGGGTATGGAAATGCTGCTCTTGATTTGTATGAAAGAATGGGAGTTGATGTAGGGAACTACATTGAGATAATAAAAAGGCTTGAGGATAAAAAATATGGTCATTGCAATGAGTGCGGATACCTGTTTGATGAAGAGTTTAAAAAAGAGAACAGGATAGGCTTTATTACGAAAAATCCGGGCAGAATATTTAAGCCATTTAACATATCTTCCAGCTATTGCGACGACTGCCTTGAAGAGGTTAGAGATAAAAATAAGAGGCTGAAGATAGCTGAAAGATTAAGCCATGATTTTAGGATTTTTACCACCCTTTTATGATTTCGGATTATAATTTAAGTTCTACTTCTTTAAGGCCTTTCTAAATTCATGCTTTGGCTTTTTTGCCTTCTCTTGAACCTGATGTTTTGCTTTTTTATGAGCTTCTTTTTCAAGTTGCTTTCCTTCTTCAACAACTGAGGCCTTTTTTTCTTCCTCCTCTTTTTTTTCTTCTTTTGCCTCTTCCTTGATTCTTTTTTCTTCAGCCTCTTTTGCAGCTGCTTTTTTCTTTTCAGCAACTTCTGATGCAAGCTTCTCTCTTTTTTCTTCCCTTAATCTCTTAAACTTTAATTTTTCAGGAAGCTCAGCAAGCTCTGCAACAACTGTATCGCTTCCTGATTCTTTAACTGCTTTAACTCTTACTTTTACAGGAGGCTTTCTTATTCCTCTGCTCCAGACAAATTCATTCAGGTATTTGTCAATCTTGACTTTTCCCAAATCCCCGTCTCTTATTTTCATATGCCTTACTAAGAACTCTTTGATTGTTTTTACTGCTTTGTTTGCTTTTTTATATCTTGGAACAGCTTCAAGCTTTTTCCGAAGAGGAATAACATATTCTCTTTCAATGCCTTTTGGATTCTCTTTTTTTGATTTATTATCTCCAGAGGCTCCTTGCTTTTGAGGGCTTTCTTTTCCTTTGGTTTCTCTTGTTTCAGTTTTTTCTGTCATATTATGGAATTTAGCCGAAATGAGATTTTCTCTGTTTTCTTGGCTTGATATGCAATTTAGTTCTTCTCCATGAGCGCCTGTGTTTTGTTATGGCTGAAGGATGAATTCTTTTTCCCATTCCAAACTTTTTCAGGACAACCCACACAGGAGCCCACTTAGTCTGCCTTCCTTTTTTTGCAAGCTGCGCTTTTTTTTGCGGATTTTTTATTGGCATTTTCCTTATCTACTCTCCTTTGCTTTAAATTTTCTCAGAATATTGTTCTTTTTTCCACACAAGATTTCTGCAGGGACAAATTCTTTTCCAGATTTTAGCAAAGCGTATACTCTTGTTTCTCCACCCCTTTGAGATATTAAAAAATCTCTCCTGTCTTCTTTGCAAGTGAATTTTTCTAACTTTCCTTCTTTAATCTCCCAAGGATAAGCTATTCGGTAAATTGTTCCTGAATACTTTCTTCCTGAATAATCCATCATTTTATTCCCTCCAAAAACTCTTTTCCTTTTTGAGTAAGCTTCCTTCCGGGCTTTCTTCCCTTTACTCCTTTGACAGCCTTTACAATCTCTGTAAAACCTGCCTTGTCTGATTGCTGAAGAATCGTCCTGATTATCTTTCCTCCGGCCTTTCTGAATTCTTCTGGCTTAAACCCTCTGTTTTTTTTGCTTCCATACTTTGTCCTGAGTCTGTTGACTCCTACACTGTTTTTTTTGTAAATCTGCCTTAAAATGCTTGCAGCCCTCTTGTACCAAAAGTCAGGGTCATCTATTGGTCTTTCCTTTGCTGGCCCTGACTTGACAAATTCAGCCCACTCCGGCTGCTTAAATTCATCAACTTTCTTCAGCGCTTCAGCTAATTTTTTGTTGTATTCACTGGCATCAATGTCATAAACTCCCATTTTATGTTTTCTTTGTCTGAAATTTAGCCACGCTTTGCAGCGTTAGATAAGTCTCCTTTTTTGGAGACCACTCAGCTAAAAATTATCAACAAAGTTAGTTTATAAATCTATCTGAAACACCTGATTGGATGATGAAGTTTTTAAAAAGCCAACTCCTTAATTAATATCATGACTGGATAAAAAAAGACCATATAAAAAATGCCACAAAATAAAACCAGAAGCTTCAAAACAAAAACAAAGAATTTTCAAATAAGCACTGCTATAGACTATCCTTCTGGAAAGTTTCATCTTGGCCACGCCTATGAAAAAATATGCACTGACACTTTTGCAAGATGGAAGAGGCTAAAGGGGTATAATGTGCATTTTAGCACCGGAACTGATTGTCATGGATTAAAGATAGAGAGGATAGCAAAAAAACATGGCAAAACACCTCTTGAATTTGTTAATGAAATATCAGGGGGATTTAAGGATCTGTCAAAATCACTCAATGTCTCTTATGATGATTTTATTATGACGACTGAAGAAAGGCACAAGAAGGTTGTAGCAAAGATACTAAATGGCCTGAAAAATAAAGGAGAAATTTACAAAGGGTATTACGAAGGGCTTTATTGTGTTGAATGTGAAACATATTATACTGAAAAAGATGCAGAAAATATGTGCTGCCCAATACATAAAAATGCTCTGGAAAAGATAAAAGAAGAAAGTTATTTCTTTAAATTAAGCAAATATCAGAACAGGCTCATTAAGGCAATTAAAGACAGAAATCTGGTTTGGCCTGAAAAGAAGAAAAAAGAGATTTTGAACAGGCTAAAAGAGCCTCTAAAAGATTTGAGCATTAGCAGAGAAAATGTATCCTGGGGAATTCCCCTCCCTTTTGATAAAAATAAAACCGCTTTTGTCTGGGTTGAAGCTCTGATGAATTATCTGACAACTGTTGATTATCCTAATAAGATGTTCAGGGATTTTTGGCCGGCAACCCATTTTATCGGCCCTGACATTGTGTGGCATCATACAGTAATATGGTATTCGCTGCTAATGGCTTTAGAGTTAGAGCTGCCAAGAGTGGTTGTTCACGGATTTATAAATCTTAAAGGAGAAAAACTAAGCAAGGCAAGAGGCATTACAATTGACCCTCTGGAACTATCAGAAAAGTTTTCTTCAGACAGCCTAAGGTATTTTTTAATGAGAAATATCCCCTTTGGCCAGGATGGAGATTTTTCAGAAAAAGCATTAATTGACAGGCATAACAACGAGCTGGCAGACAAGCTTGGCAACCTTGTTTCAAGAGTTTCAGGCTTAATTGAGAAAACAGGAATTGAGAAGACTCAAAACACTATTGCAGGAAAATTAAACATTGAAAAAATTGAAAAGCTGTTTGAGAGTTATGAGTTTGACAAGGTGCTGAATGAAATTTTTGCCTTTATTGACATATGCAACGAGTATATTCAGGAAAAAAAGCCGTGGGAGACAAAAGATGTTAAAGTTTTATATGAGGTTGCTGACAGCATTAAAGCAGTAGCAATTCTTCTTTGGCCTTTTATTCCTTCATCATGCGAGAGAATTGCAGAGCAGTTCGGGTTTGAAGTGGGAGAAAGGACTTTTGATAAAATTAAAGAGCCTTTAAAAATAAGCAAGATTAAAAAAAGAGAGATACTTTTTAAGAAAAGTAGCATTTAGAAAATGGAGGGAATATTAAGCTTCAGCGACTGGCAAAAGCTTGACTTAAGAGTAGGGCAGATTGTTGAAGTTGAAGATATCCAAGGGGCTGACAGGCTTTACAAGCTTACAATTGATTTGGGAGAGGAATTGGGAAAAAGAATTGTCTGCGCAGGATTAAAAGAGCATTATTCTAAAGAAGAGCTAAAAGATAAAAAAGTAATTCTCTTTGTCAACCTGGCTCCAAGAAAACTAAAAGGAATTGAAAGCAGAGGGATGATTCTTGCTGCTGTTTCTGAATCAGGAGGCAGAAAAAAAGTATGTTTGCTTCAGCCAGACAAAGACATTGAAGCTGGGAGCAAAGTAAGTTAAACATATATTTCGTAATCTATATATTGAAAAGTATATATTATTGTTTCTATTTAAGCCTTTAAGCCTAATTTTTTAAGAACTCTTTCAATCATCCTCTCTCTGTCTTTGTTTGAATCATATTCCACTTCAAGAATTCTTGCAGCAATTTCTTTATATGCGCGGGAAGGCTTGCTCTTTGGATGAGTATGAACAATTGCATCTTTCATGTTCAAAGATTCCTGCACAGTTATGTCCTCTGGAATCATTCCAAGGATTGGGGCCTCAAGCATCTCCTTAACAACTTCAGGATGCATTTCTGTATGGTTTTTCCTTACTCTCGTGACAATAACCCCAAGGACAGGTTTTTTCATTTGTTCTGCAAGTTTTATTGTCTTTAGAGCGTCAGTTATTGCAGGCATCTCCGGGTTTGTTACAACTATCAGCTCATCTGCAATCTCTATTGAAGGCAGAACTTCGCTTCCAAGGCCTGCAGCGCTGTCAACAATTATGTATTCAGAAATTTTCAGGAAGTCTTTTCTGAATCCCTTTATTTTCTCTGGCTTTGTCCTTCTTAATTCTTTTATTGACAGGGAGGAAGGAAGCACTTTCATCCCTGACTCATGCTCGTAAATTGCTTCAAATACGTCTGCTTTTCCAGAGAGAACCTGGTTTAAAGTTATAGGGACTTCAGGAGACCCAAGATGAATTCCTACATTCGGAGTTGTAAGATTTCCGTCAATTATAAGAACATCCTTTCCAAAATGATTCATTGCTGCCCCAAGATTTATTGCAGTAGTTGTCTTTCCAACCCCTCCTTTTCCAGATGTAATAACAATTATCTTTCTCATTTTTAATTATCTCTGAAATATCTGTTTGAATCGCAGATAAAGAAGCTTAACTTCTTATCGTAAAAGAAATTGTTTTGTAGTGCTTATAAACTTTTCCAACATGTCGGCATATTCCTTTAAACGCTCAAGATTGATATTAATCTCCTTCCCCCTGTAAAAAACCTTTAGTGTGACATTTTTTCTGAATTCACCGATTCTTTCCTTCCTTAAGTCCTCAACTTTTCTGAACATCTCATAAGCATCCATTACTGCCAGGAAGTTCTTGTCATTTCTAAACAGTTTTCTGACCTCTTCTATTTTTTTTAAAGGATTTGACGGCACTGAAGATATCTTTTTCTTTTTTTTGGCATGCTTTAGTATTTCATCTATGCTTCTCTCAATCATTCTCCTCCATCTCAGGAGAAGATTCATTATCACATCGCAGGTTTTTGTATATTTCAGGCTTACATACAATAGATGGTCTGCGCTTATTTTTTCCTGAATAATCTCTTCCATTATCGAACTCCTATAAAATCACCAATTAGAAGTATCTTTTACATATACACAAGGCTTTTTATATTTTTCTCAAAAATGAAATTTTCTTAATCTTGCCCTTAAATGCTATTTGCTTAGGTTCAAGATAGCTTCAGCGAGGTCATTTGTCTTTTCAAGAGCCTCTCTCGCTTCTTCATCAGTGCATCCTGTTTTTTCCATTACTGTTTTCACGTCTTCTTCTGAAATTCCTGGTTCAGCAGTTTCTTCTCTAACCTCTCCTGCAATTTGGAATGTCTCCTGTCCCTGTATCTCTATTTTTGTCACAGAAGGATTTTCAATTATTATCTTTCCACTGCCTGAAGAATCAGCTTTTTCAATTACAACTCTTGAAGCCGGAATCTCCTCCTGAGACATTCCCATTTGCTTCATCAATGCCTGCATCTTTTTAGGGTTTAGGTTGAACATTTTATGTATCCTCTAAAATGTATCATGTTGTTATTATTTATACTTTTCTATATCTAATATTAAGAATATAAAAGGATGGAAGAGTTATTTGCTCAGGAATTATTTCAGTAAATCAATCCTAAAAAAATTCTGAAAGCAACAATAAGTCCTATGAATACAATTACATGAATTGGCTTTAAATTGAATCTGCTTGCATACTCCTCATTGAATCTCATCAATCCCCCAAATCCTCCTGGAAGATTTACTGAGTTTCCTGCTTGTGCCATGCTTTTCTGAATAAGGGATACTTTTTAAAAGTTTCCTGACTGCCCTTACCTATGCCAAAAAACAAAATTGACATTAAGAAAACAGAAGATAAATGGAAGTCTTTTTGGGAGAAAGAAGGAATTTATAAGTTTGAAGGAAAGAAAAGAAAAAAAATCTACAGCATAGACACTCCTCCGCCTTATGTTTCAGGGGACATGCACATCGGCCATGCTTTCTCATATTCCCAGCAGGATTTTATTGCAAGATTCAGAAGAATGCTTCACATGAAGGATGGAGAGGTTTTTTACCCTTTTGGAACAGACGACAATGGATTGCCTACTGAAAGGTTTGTAGAAAAAAAGAATAGAATAAAAAGCAAAAGCATTTCAAGGGCCGAATTTATTGAGTTGTGCTTAAAAACACTGAAAGAGATAACTCCTGATTTTATTCAAGACTGGAAAGACCTGGGAATATCATGCGATTACAGTCTTTACTACTCAACTATTGACAAACACTCGCAGAAAATATCGCAGAAGTCATTTATTGAGCTGTTTAAGCAGGGAGATATATACAGAAAGGAGTTTCCGACTTTATGGTGTACTGAATGCCAGACTACAATTGCTCAGGCAGAGCTTGAAGACATGGAAAAAGACAGCCTGTTTTCAACACTCAAATTTAAAGCAGATGGAAAAGACCTGCTGATTGCAACAACAAGGCCTGAGATGCTGAGAGCGTGTGTTGCTGTTTTTGTGAACCCAAAAGATACGAGATACAAAAGCCTTATAGGAAAAAAGGCAAAAGTTCCTTTATTTAATCATGAAGTTCCTATAATTGAGGATGAGTCAGCAGACATTGAAAAAGGGACAGGAGTCTTAATGATTTGCTCCTACGGAGACAAGTTTGATGTTGAGGCAATTAACAGGCATGGCCTTAATCCAAAGATAATTCTGGGTAAAAACGGAACCATGAGCATTGAAGGTCATGAAAAGTATAATAGCTTAAGAGTAAAAGAGGCAAGAAAAAAAATTCTTGAAGATTTAAGAGAAAATGGCCTGATTGAAGAGCAGAAGCAAATCTCGCATGTCGTGAATGTTCATGACAAGTGCGGAACTGAGATAGAGTTTGTTCCGACAGAGCAGTGGTTTATTAAAATTCTGGACAAAAAGAAAGAGCTTGTAAAGCAGGGAAAAAAGATTAACTGGCATCCTGAATTTATGTTTAAGAGGTATGAAAACTGGGTTAATGGCCTGGAGTGGGACTGGAGCATTTCAAGAGAGAGGCATTTCGGAGTTCCTATTCCTGTCTGGATTTGCAGGAAATGCAATGAAATTATTCTTCCTGAAGAAAAAGAGCTTCCAGTTGACCCTCTGCAAGAAAGAAAAAAATGCTCAAAATGCAATGAGCTTGCAGAAGGGGAAGAAAGGGTTTTAGACACCTGGGCAACCTCGTCATTAACTCCGCAGATTGCTTCCTCTCTGCCGGCTGTTAAAAAAACTGCAGAAGTAAAAATGCCTTTTTCATTAAGGCCCCAGGCTCATGACATAATAAGGACATGGGCATTTTATACTATTGTTAAATCATATTTGCATGAAAAAGAGATTCCGTGGAAGGACATTATAATTTCAGGGTTTGTGACACACAAAGGAGAAAAAATGTCAAAAAGCAAAGGAACAGGAATCAGGCCAAGGCAACTCATGGAAACATACGGGACAGATGCATTAAGGTTCTGGGCTGCTGGCTCAAAACTCGGAGAGGACATGGACTATCATGAAAAGGATTTAATAACAGGAAAAAAATTCATAACAAAACTGGTTAATGCATCAAGGTTTGTTTTTATGAATCTTGAAGACTATTCCTCTGGAAAGAGGAAGCCGAAAAAACTTGAAAAGCTTGATGAGTTATTCCTGAATAGGCTGAACGCTCTTATAAAGAGCTCTACAGAAAATTTTAAGAGATATGAATATTCAAAAGCAAAATCAGAAACAGAGCAGTTTTTCTGGCATGTTTTTTGCGATAATTATCTGGAGATAGTTAAAAAAAGAATCTACAATGAGAAAGGAGACAAAAAAATCTCAGCGCAATACACTCTTTACACTTCCCTTCTTACAATCCTGAAGCTAATTGCACCTATAATGCCGTTTATCACAGAGGAAATTTACCAGACTTACTTTAAAAAATCAGAAAAAGAAAAAAGCATTCATATTTCTAAGTGGCCTGAGGAGATTAAAATACCAAAGCTAAGCAAGAAAGAAGAGGGAATTTTTGATATAATGATTGAAATCATTGCCAAAGTAAGGCATGAAAAATCCATTGCAAAAAAATCCATGAACTCTGAGATAGTTTTAACCTTAGAGAGAGATTTTTTAGAGAAGTTAGAAGAAGTCATTGATGACTTAAAGGCTGTTGCAAACGCGAAAGAAATCAGGGAAGGAAAATTCAGTGTTGAGTTTGTTTAATCAATCCAATACGGCTTTGAACCTGTCATACTCAGTTTTATAAACATCTTTTTTCTTTTTAAAATATGACACAATTAACTAAAGCAGAACTTGAAGAAATTTTGGAAGAATTAGGAAAACACCGAGGAAGGGCAACAGAGCTTATCACAGTTTACATACCTTCAGGCCAGAATATTTATACTGTTTCAGACCAGCTTGAAGCAGAAAAATCAACTGCAAAAAACATAAAATCCACTTCAACACGAAAAAATGTAATTAATGCTTTGGAAAAGATAACAAGATACCTCAAAACCATGAAAAAGACTCCTGAGAACGGCCTTGCTGTTTTTTGCGGCAATGTAAGCAAGGTTGAAGGGCAGGAGGATCTGAAATTATGGGGTATTGAGCCTCCAATGCCCTTGAAAGTAAGAATGTACAGATGCGACAAGGAATTTGTTCTTGAGCCTTTAAGAGAGCAGCTTGAAGTCTCAGAGGTTTTTGGCCTGCTTGTTATGGACAGAAAAGAGGCAACTATAGGCATGCTTGAAGGAAAAAGAATAGAGGTTTTGCAGCACATGACTTCAGGAATTCCAAGCAAAGTAAGGGCAGGAGGCCAGTCAAGCCAGAGGTTCCACAGAATTACTGAAGGATTAACAAAAGAATTTTACAAGAGAATTGCTGATGAGATGAAAAAGGTTTTTTTCGATATGCCGAAACTTAAGGGAATTCTTGTAGGAGGCCCTATTCCTACAAAAGACGAGTTTCTTGACAATAAATATCTGGCCACAAAGCTTCAGGAAAAAGTGATAGGAAGAGTGGATATTGGAGATGCTGATGAATCAGGGCTAAAAGAGATTGTTGCAAAATCTCATGATATTTTGGAGAATCAGGAGATAATTCATGAAAAAAAGGTTCTTGAAAAGTTTTTTGAGACTCTTGGAGAAAAGCCTGATTTTGCTCTTTATAAAGAAGAAGATGTCAGAAAGGCTCTTGAATACGGAGCTGTAGATGTATTAATATTGTCAAAAGACCTTGATAAAAAACTCTCAAAAGAGCTGAAAAAAATGGCAGAGAGTATTTCATCAGAGGTTGAGGTTGTCTCCACAGAAACAGAAGAAGGAAAGCAGTTCAATAATCTCTCTGGAATAGGGGCTTTGCTGAGGTTTAAGGTTTAACAGTTTTTCAGGGTATTTTTGGGATGATTGCAAGAATATCTGGATTTGCTCCTGACTAAATTAACTGATTATAACTAATTTTAAACACAATCTTTAAAATCCCATCCCATTTATTATAAAAATGGAAATAAGCAGCAAGACAGCAGAGGAAATTGATGAGGCAAAAGAAAAAGAGGATCTGAAAAAGCTTGAAGCAGTCTTTTTTGTTTCAGGAAGATTTCTGAATATGCAGGAGCTGATATCCTTGACAGACTTAAATCCAATAATAATCAGGGAGCTGATAGAAAAGCTTCAGGAAAAGTATGACAATGGAGATTCTGCAATTGAAATTGTTGAAAAAAATAATCTTTGGAAGATGGATGTAAGAAAAGAATACTCTTACATAATTAACAGATTAGCTACAGGCTCCTCAGAGTTTTCAAAAGCAGAGCAGGAAACTCTTGCAATTATTGCCTATAAACAGCCAGTTAAGCAATCAGTAATAATTAAAATAAGAGGAAATAAGGCTTATGACCACATAAAAAAATTTGTTGAGCTTGGGCTTTTAAAAAAGAAAAAATCAGGGCATACTCATGAGCTGAGCTTAAGCGATGAATTTTATGATTACTTTAATCTGGAGGACAGGAAAAGCTTTGCGGAGAATCTCTCCGGCAATGAATCTTCAAGAGAATAAAATGGAATCTCTGACTGTTATTTATCTTGCTTATACCTTTATTGCGCTTTATTTTTTAGTCTTATTTATCTTGATTTATATTCCAAACAGAAAGAATCTCTTTTTTTATCCAAATCCGGACAGGAATTATTCTTTAAGCATTGTTGTTCCGTGCTACAATGAAGAAGAGAACATAGAGGGGACTATCCGGGCTTTGCTGGATTCAGATTATAAAGGCCTTAAAAAAGTAATTGTTGTGGATGACTGCAGCACTGACCGCTCTTATGACATAATAAAAAAGCTGTCAAAAAAATATCCTAAAGTTCTTGCCCTGAAAACTCCAAAAAATACAGGCAAGGCAAGCGGAGCAAAGAATTACGGAGCAAAGTTTGTGACTACTGAGCTGATAGGATTTACAGATGCGGACTCATACCCAAAAAAGGATGCAATAACAAAGATGGTTGGTTTTTTTAATGATAAAAATGTAGGGGCAGTTACTGCAAGGGTTCTTGTAAAAAAAAGGGATAATTTTATAGAGAGGCTGCAGTCAATAGAGTATAAGATAATCTCTTTCTCAAGAAAGCTTTTGGGATTTATAGGGGCAATATATGTAACTCCTGGCCCTCTGGCCATCTACAGAAGAAGCGCCTTTAATGAAATTAACGGGTTTGATGAAAAAAACATGACAGAGGATATAGAGATAACATGGCATCTTATCTCAAAAAAATACAGGGTGGAGATGAGCCTCTTATCAAGAGTTTACACAGTTGCTCCTGATAATTTTAAGGCATGGTTTAGGCAGAGAGTAAGATGGAATATTGGAGGGATACAGACAATAAATAAGTATAAGAAAACATTTTTTAAGGTTGGAATGCTTGGAAGCTTCATTCTGCCTTTTTTTGTCTTCTCATGGATGCTTGGAATTTTTGGAATTTTAATCTTGTTTTACAGGATTGTTAGGAGGGCTGTTGTCCAGTATCTTTCAACAACTTACTCTGTGAAGGCCCAGACAGCAATTTTTACATTCAGGGAACTGAACCTTACTCCAAGCATTCTTGTTTTTTTTGGAATAGCAATGTTTATCCTAAGTTTCTCTTTTACATTGCTTGCCCTTCTCCACTCAAGAGAAAAAGAATTTAAAAAGCATAAATTGCTTGATATTCTGGCTTATATGTTTGTATATTTGCTAAGTTATCCAGTAATCCTGATAACATCAATATATAAATTTTTTAAAGGGAAACACTCTTGGTAAAAATGGCTGGAAATCCAAAGAACGTTTTTTTGCAGGCTTTTTTTTTAACTGCAGTTATATTTGTTTTTGGGCTTCTTCTCGGAGTTGCTTTTGAGGCATCTAGGATCGATAAGGTAAATGAGTATTACGCAAGATCAGAAATATCCTTAATAGATGCAGTTGCTCTGAACAGCCTGACTGACCTCTTTGATTCCAGCTGCGAATATCTAGTGGACGCAAATATTGATTTTGCAAACAGGATTTATGAGGAAGCCAAGCTTCTTGACAGATATGAGGATGCTGGGAAAATTGATGACAATATTAAATTGGCTCATAAGAGGTATGACCTCTTGAGGACTTTTTTATGGATAAATGTGATAAAAACAAGGGAGAAGTGCAGCGAAGAGTTCTCTTCAGTCGTATATCTTTATGAATACGAGTCAAAAGATCTCGCAAAAAGAGCGACTCAGAATGTATGGTCAAAAGTCTTGTTTGACTTAAAGAAGGAAATGGGGAATGACATAATCCTTCTATCAATAGCTGCGAACAATAATATTGATTCTCTTGATTCTCTGAAAAGGAAATTTGGAATATCAAGGCTTCCGGCTGTTATTATAAATGAGAAATATGTAATACAGGAGCTTTCTTCTGTTGAAAGCTTGAAGAGATATCTTGTTTGATTTTGTATAGAAATATTAAAAAACAGGGTCAGCTCCATTGGTTTATGGAAGAGTGCTTTAGCTGCGGAGTTTCTGAAAAAAAGACGCTTTTGTCTGACGCAATTTCAGAGAAGGGAATAGTAAAGATATGCAGGAAATGCTCCTTTAAAGAAGAGGTCCTGATTATTAAAAAACCTTCTTTTGACTTTGAAGAGCCTGAAAAAAGAGGGAGTGTTTATGAAAGGGTTTCAAAAATTGCAGGAATTGACCCTGAAAAAACAAAAGAGCCTGAAAAGAACCCTGAACTTGAAAAACAAGAAGATTCTCTTAAAAAAATTGTTGAAAAGAACTTTAGTATGAGTGTTGGTGGGCAAAGCAGTTTTACAAAGAAAGGGGAGGGCTTGATTGATAATTTTCACTGGGTTATTATGAGGGGAAGAAGGGCAAAACACTTGACTAAAAAACAGCTTGCAGAAGCAATTGCAGAGCCGGAACTGGCTGTAAATCTTGCAGAAAAAGGGATTCTTCCTGAAAACAGCTCGAAAATCATTGCCAAGCTGGAGAATTATCTTGGGATAAGAATCAGAAAAAAAGGAATTAACGGGAATCAAGGAATGTTTGATGCTTCAAAGGCAGGAGATGATTTATTGCAGAAAAAAGAGATAACTGAAATCGATTTTGACCCCCTTATTTCCCGAAATTTAACAATAGCAGACTTGAGGGAGATGAAAAAGAAAAAAGAGGAAGAGATGCTTGGAAAGGACAATGGTAACTTTCAGAAAAAAGAATCTGAAACAACTGACAGCATAAACAAGAGCCATGAAAAAAGAGAATTGTCTCAGAATGAGATTAATGACCTGATTTTTGGGAAAAAGAAAACACAAGCTTTATAAATAAACTTTTATCCATTTTAATATGGATATCAATATTCTTAAAAGCTCAAAAGATGAAATTGAAGTCGAGGTTGAAAGCCTGACAATTGCTGAAATTTTAAGGGTTTACCTTAATAAGGATTCTTCAGTCTCATTTGCTGCATGGAAAAGGGAGCACCCCACTAAGAAGCCGGTCCTTGCAGTTAAAACAAAAGGAAAAACACCCAAAAAAGCAATAAGTGATGCAGTTGCCGCAATAACCAGGGACTTGGAGAAAATCGAGGGTGATTTTAAAAAACTAAAATAATTCTTAAAAAGCTTATTCAGGCATTTTTACAGCAATTTATATAAATTGCCTTAAATGTTCTTTAGCATGGCTAATAACAGAATATCTGCAGGAAGCTTTGACCTGAACAAGTGGCTCCATGGAGGTTATGAAAAAGATATAATTACAATGATTGCAGGGCCTCCCGGATGCGGTAAAACAAACATGGCTGTTCTTGCTGCCTGCAGCCAGGCGAAAAAAGGAAACAAAGTTATTTTTATTGATACAGAAGGAGGGTTTTCAACAGAGAGGGTGAAGCAGATTGTTGGAGAGGGCTATGAAAGCATTCTGGGAAATATTCTTCTCCTCGAACCTTCAAATTTTGAGGAGCAGAAAAAGTGTTTTGTAAATCTTCTGAAAAGGCTCAAAAAAAACCATATAGGGCTTATAATTGTTGATGGCATGGCAATGCTTTACAGGCTTGAGCTTGGAGATGCGGCTAAGTCAAAAGACGGCTCCAAAATAAAAGGAGTGAATAAAGAGGTGGCAAAGCAGATGCAGATTCTCGCTGAAATCTCAAGAAAACAGAAGATTCCAGTCATAATAACAAATCAGGTTTACAAAGAATTTCTTTCAGAAGATGATTTAAAAAAAGGGGTTAAGCCAGAGGCAAATATTGTCGGAGGGGATTTGTTTAAGTATTGGAGCAAGTGTATAATTGAGCTGAAAAATGAAAGGGGAAGGAGAAAGGCAATTCTTCATAAGCATAGAAGCCTTCCGAGGAAAGAGATTGGGTTTGAAATAAAAGACAGGGGAATTTTTAAAAGAGGCTGGCTGTAATTGCTCCGGATTATTGAATTCTGCAGCAAATAAATATTTAAAAACATAAATGACTGAAGTCTTATTCAGTAAATATATGTGATTTTATTGAATAGCTGGCATGGAAAGCAGATTATTGTCTCTTGAAGAAATAAGCAGAGATTATCCTTTTGTTATTCTGGATACAAGCGCCTTGCTTTATCCAATAGGAAGGAAAAGAATTCAGACGCTCAAAGACAAAATACACCTTTCCAGAGTTGAGAGAGATTCTGCGGTTTTCTTTAAAAAAAGCCTTCCGCAGTTAAATATTTATGTCACTGACCTTATTTTAAAAGAGTATTTCAGCGAGAAGAGGCGGCCCTGCAAAGGTATGCCTTATTTTACAACAAGAAAAAAAGAAGTAATGAAGTTAAGGAGCATGAGGATGGATGCGCACAGAAAAAAGAGAAAATTAGCAGAAGCATTTGGCATAAACAACAGGGTTATCTCTGAGAGCTGTCTGAGTGAAGAGGAAAGGTCCAATTATGAAATTTTGCTGGAAGAGCATTCTTATTTCGAAGAAAAATACGGGCTCAGCTATCCTGATTTGGATTTTCTTGTTTTGGGATCAGCAATTTCGCAAAGCAGAGAGAGCGTATCTTTGATATCCAATGACAGCGGGATTATTAATGCATGGAATGAGATGTTAAAAAAATATAAAAGCAGTCCGGAAAGGCTCGGCTTTTTCAGGAGAGAAAAGCTTAATGGATTTAGAAAGCTGAGAGTTACTTGATAAAGAATAAAAATCCCTTTCTGCTATAGTTCTCTTTAGAAGCCATGCAGGGAATTCTGCAGGACAATTAAGTTCTTGCAACTATAAAAATATAAACTTCCATGCATCTGTCTTTTTATGGATGGATTGGTTAAGGAAAAAATAAGGTTTGAGGCAATAAAAAAAATAGCTGAGACTGGTTTTAAATATCGGAGTTTGAAGAAGATATCAAATCTTGACACTAATTCTCCTCCAAGCGTTTTCATAGGCTCCAGGCTGAGATATCCTCTTGTGAATGTTGGGATTTTAAGCCCTCTTGAAAGAGATGAAAATTCCTGGATTTATGATGATGCAAAGTATTGGGCAGAAAATGATTTTAAAATCAATGATGTTCTTAAGTTTAGAAACAGCCTTGTAAATTCAAGATTCCAGTCAAAAGTCCATGGAAGCTCCAGCTTAAATAAGAGATTAGTCCTGATTGCACAGGAGATTGCCCTTGCTTCAAAGCCTGTTGATGTGGAAATTGAGCTGAGAAGAAGGCTGAATATTGACAGGAGAAGAGATAGAGTGACAATGCCTCAGGGATTCAAAGCCCCTTTAAAAAAAGCAAAAATAACCAGTAATGTAAAAATTCACAGAAAGGTTGACAAAGTAATAAATGATGAGATAAAGGCTTCTGAAGGAGTGAGATATCTTCATAAAAGCGGTTTCAGCGAGTATGCTTTGAGCAAGATTTTAAGTGTGGGTGTTCTCGGGCTGAAAAAAGATAAGAAGCTTGTTCCCACAAGATGGTCAATTACAGCCACTGACGATATTATTGGAAAAAGCCTTCTAAAAAAGATAAGGGATTATAAATGGATTGAGAATTATGAATTGTTTTTTGGAGAGTTTATGGGAAACCAATACATGATAATGCTTTTTCCGAATGTCTGGAGTTATGAGCTTTTTGAGCTTTACCTGCCTGGAAGCTCATGGAACCCCTCTCATGAAATAAAAGCCTCTACAGATTACGAGTCATACGCTGGAAGAAAAAGCTATGCTTTAGACACTGCCGGAGGGTATTATGCTGCAAGGCTTCCTGTTTTGGAGTATCTTGAGAAAATAAAAAGGCAGGCAAGCGCATTAGTAATCAGAATTGAAACTCCAAGCTACTGGGCTGCTTTAGGGGTATGGGTGTGCAGAGAGGCATGCAGAAAGACTCTCAGATATAGGAAACTGGAGTTTGATAGTTTTGAAGAGGCAGTTAATAGCCTTCAAAACATCGGAAAAGCAAGATTCAATTTTGCCCCTTCAGGAATATTGAAGAAAAGCAGGCTGATAGAAGCTATAAAAACTCAAAAGAGCCTGAGAGAGTGGTTTTAATCCTCTGGGCTTAAAATGGCTCTGAGAAGATTATTTGGAGGAATGGAGGCTGGTTAGTTCTTCTTAAGAATATAAATCTTTATAAGAAATGTTAAAAAATAATCTCTATGGAACAGAATAGAGCTATTAACAAAATCAAGTATGCAATTAAAAACAGGCTTCCGTCTTCTTTTGAATGCTACTCCCATGCCTGTAGCAACTATGCTATGTCAGAGATGATCGATCTTTCAGAGAAATCAATTTCTATGGTTATAAACTCCTATGACCCTGGACGCTATAATGATCCTTGCCTTATATACTCTTTTTTGAAATTTATAGATAAAACAGAAGGAAATGGAAGAATAAAGATAATCTTTGGAGAGGGGATTGGGAATATTGAAGAAAAAGGCCTTGTAGTAAGGATGAGAGCGCACTACAGAAGAAAAAACAAGGAAGATTCTCTGGAAGCCTACTCTCTTAGAGATAATGAGAAAGTAAGGTTTAGCAGATTTGCCCCCTCTCTTCTTTTCACAGCAGACTTAATGTCTCTTTGCGAGACTACAAAAAGAAATCTTTCTTCTGGAGAGGTGTTCTCTGTTTGGGCAAGCTTTAAGGGGTATGAGCCTGTTTTTTATATTGAGGGCCATCCTATCAGAGTGAGCAGTTTGATTAATCTTTATTTAAATAATTCAGACAGGATTATCTAGTAGGATTTAAATTCAGTTTATTCTCCTTTCTCCTCTTTCTTCTTTCTGTATTCCTCCAGCCTTTCTTTGTTTGTCTCACATTCTGGATTAAAGCAGAAAGTCCATGGCCTTTTTCCTTTTCTTAGAGATATCAGCATTGGAAAATTGCATTTTTCGCAATTTTTTAAGGGAGTTGTTTTTTTTATTGTTCCGTTTGGTGGGAGAGAGTATGTTTTCGTGCATTCCGGATAGCTGTCACAGGCAATAAAATTTCTTTTAGTCTTTTTTGAGTATGTTATTGCAAGGTTCCCCTTTCCGCATTCCGGACATGCGCAGAGAGTATTTTCTGCTTTTTGCTGCTCTCTTAATTTGATGTTTGCCTGCAAAAGTTCTTTTCCTATTTCTTTCTCATTTTTTTCAAACTGCTTTGCTATTTTTGTTATGGCCTCTTTTGCCTCGCTGATTATTCTCTTTTCATGCTCCATAAACCCCTCTTTTTCTTCCTGAATCTTATCCATTTCTTTTTCAAAGTGCCTTGTCAGCTCTTCATCTATTATTATTGGAGAGTATTTTTCCAGAGTTTCAATTAAAGAGATTCCAAGCGGTGTTGCCTCTATGCTTTTCTCTTTTATGTAATTTCTTTCATAAAGAGTCTCCAGGATTGAGCTTCTTGTTGCTTTGGTTCCGAGATTTCTTTTTTCCAGTTCAGAAACAATTGATGCCGGAGAATACCTTTTAGGAGGCTGCGTTTCTTTTTCCTCTATCCTTGAGTCTGTTATTTTCACCTCCCCTTTCATGTCAGGAATTTCATTTTCTTTCATTTTAACAGGATAGATTTCCATCCATGCTTTTTTTCTGACTGATAATCCTTTTGCTGAAAATTTTAATTCATCAACACTTGCTGTAATCTTCTTGTTGTCTATTATTGCATCTTCGCAGAAAAGAGAGAGAAATCTTTTTACAATCAGGTTGTAAATTTTTTCTTCGTCTCCTGAGAGTATTATGGAGTCATTTTGTCCTGTTGGGTATATTGAAGGGTGCGCAGGGTCTGTTTTCTTTCCTTCTACTGGCTTTTCCCTTTTTATGAGGTGTTCTGCATTATATTTTTTGGCAAGCCTTTTAAGAATCTCTCTGTATCCTATGGAATCAGGAAGCTTCTGGCTTGAAGTTCTTGGATAGGATATGAGGCCTGAAAGATAGAGGGATTGGGCTGCCCTCAGAGTGTTTGAAGGAGTAATTCCGTGAAGCTTGTATGCTTCTGTCTGAAGGGTTGTTAAATTGAAAGGCGGTGAAGGAGGGATTATCTGTTCTGTTTTTTTTGTTTCTGCAGTTGCGGTTTTTCCAATGAGATTCTCAAATTTTTTAAGTTCCTTTTTCTCAAAAATATCTTTGTTATGCTTCAGCTCCAGGCTGTTTTTTCCGTCATTTGCTTCAATAAAAACCTGCCAGTATGGCGTTGGCTTGAATGACTGGATTTCTCTTTCTTTTTGGACTATCAGGTTCAATGCAGGGCCCTGCACGCGCCCTATAGACATAATCCTGAATTTTCCTGTTGTTTTAATTGCATTCATCAGTGCTCTTGAAAGATTTATACCGTAAAACCAGTCCAGATAATGCCTTGTCTCTCCTGCAATTGCCTGCCCCCAGTTCACGCTTGAGGATTTTTCCTCGTATGCTTTGTTCAGCTCTTTTTCTGTCAGTGTGGAGAATTTCATTCTTTTTGCATCCTTCTGGTTGCAGATAAATCTTACAACATTCAGCCCAATGAGCTCCCCTTCAATGTCGTAATCTGTTGCAACTGTAATGCTTCCGGCATTTTTTGCAAGTTTCAGAAGAGTGTCATGATATCTCTTTGTAAAATCATTCTTTCTAGCCATATAATTTGGGATCCAGCTTATATCAAAAACAGGAACTTCTGATCCAGGAGTGTTCTGTTTAAGAGTGAATAAATGGCCTACAGCGCATGCCACTATTATTTTTTTGCCGTCTCTCTCAACCTCATAGTATGGGACACTTCCGGAGTTTTTTTTAGTTGATTTTCCAAGTGCAGAGGATATTTTCAGGGCAGCCTGTGGCTTTTCAGTAATAATAAGCTCATATCCGTTTTTCTTTAATTCTGTTTTCGGGGGAGAGTACTTCTCCATGCTTTTTGCTTTTTTCTTTCTTGCCTGTTTCTTTTTTTTCCCGACTTTTATTACTTTTTCAAGAGACTTTCTGTCAGGCTTGAGATACTCTTTTTCAACCGCTCCCTTCAATATCTCCTCTTTTGGAAGAGGGTCTTTTATCGGTATTTCAACAGACTTTTTTGCAAGGTCGTGCTCACTAAGAACTATTTTCTTTTCTGCTTTCTCAATTTTCTCAGTAGCATATTCAACATCACTCTTATCTACTGGGAAATAACTTTCAGCTACTTTCTCTTCATGTGTTTTTCTTGGTTTTCTTGGCATTTTCTATAAATCATATAAACATAGTGTAGAAAAAGGGTTTTTATAGGTTTTTAAAAAATCTTATTCATCTCCTGAAGCCTTTTTCCCGAGCCTATTGAGCTGTTGAACATTTTCCAGAATATTCTCGTCATCCACTCTGTCCATTCCCTGTTTTTGATTGTATAGAACACAAAGAGCCTTTTATTCAGCTCTTTTTCTTTTCCTGTCGGCTCTTTCATTTCCTTCATGTTAAAGAGCTTATTGTCTATTATTGTGGCTCTTAATGGCTGTTCTCTGTGCCTTATTTCCACTAATTCTTTTCCATGCTTGAAATTTAAAGACAGCATTTTTTCTATGTTCTTCTTGCCTGCTAAATCAACCCTGCAGACGACCTTAATGCTTATTCCATTTTTCACAAGCCTGTCAAGAATATCAAAGATGTCTGTTTTTCTGTCTTTGTAATTTATAAGCGAAAGGTTTCCTGAAAAAAACAGGATTTGCTTTTTTGCGCTTAACAGGATGTCTTTAAACTCCTTTAGCCTTCCTGATTTCATCTCGCTTTCCCCCTTTTTCATCCATGCCTCCTTGTCTTTGTCCGCGACATGCTGAAAAATGTCAAATGCAGAAAAGTCCCCCTTGTTTTTGCCCTGCATTATCTGCTCCTCCAGCTTCTCCTGAAAAACAGAGTGGTTCGCCTTTTCTACTGAAGCCCAGTAAACGATTTTCAGTGCTCCGCGAGTCCCTTCCCTGAAGGTTCTTGTTGCCAGTGTTCCGAATTCTTTTTCAATTTCCTGAACATACCTGTCAGCAGTTCTCCAGTTTTTTCCCAGGTGCTTGGCTATCTCCTGTATGCTTCTTGGCTTTGAATAGGCAAAATCCTCTATTTTTTTTATTGTTTTAGTGTCAAGCATAGTGTTTCAACCATTTTGTGATATTTAAGCATTTCTACAATATACAACACTTTTGACAAAATATGTACAGTAAAATGTATCTAATCTGCAAGTCTTTGTTAGAATATGAGAAAATACGTCTTGACAGGAGGGCCGTGCTCTGGAAAAACAACACTTATTAATGAACTTAGAAAAAACGGCTTTTCTGTTTTAGATGAAACTGCAAGAGAGGTGTTAAGCTCTGCCCTAATCTCTGATAAGGTTATTAATAATAAAGAGAATTATGAAAAACTGGAGATTGAGATATTTCAAAGGCAGCTGAAAAAGGAAAGCAGCCTTTGCAAAAAAACCTTGCTTTATTTTCTTGACAGAGGAACTATTGACTGCCTTGCTTATTCAGAGGTGTTTCTTGGATATGTTCCTGAAGAAATTGCAATCCACACTCATTCCGGAAGGTATGACAAAGTCTTTGCTTTAGAAAGATTGCCTTTTGTTAATGACGGAGTAAGAGTTGAGGGCACAGAAGAGGAAGCTAAAAAAATTCACGATTTTCTGATTAAGACCTATCTTGATTACGGATATGAGCTGATACATGTTCCTGTTATGTCAGTAGAAGAAAGGATGGAATTTATTCTAAGATGCATTAAATCATGCTGTCTCAATAGATATCCTTCCCAACAAGGATGTTTATCTGGAGATTGAAGGAGACAAAAAATCAATCTTAAAGTGCCTGAGGGATTTTGGGCTGAAGCTTGAGGATATTGAAAAAAGGCCCTATCAGGAGATAATCAAAAATGCATAAAAACATAATAAGAATAAAAAAGGAAAAGAGCAATTACCTGATTTTCAGCTCTGAAGGAATGCTCCTCTCCCTGACTCGGGAGGAATTTGAGGCTTTTGAAAAACACGGAAAAAAGAAAAAAATCAATCCTGAATATAAGGAAATACTTTCAAGGCTTGCATCTTATGGCATTCTGGAATTTGAGGATTTTAAGCCAGATGATGAAAGAAAGACTTATGACCTGTCTCTTTTAAGGCACAACTCTTCTGAGCCTCTTTATCCTGCTCCTGTTCTTGCTCATTTGTCTGTAACCAATAAATGCAATATGTCCTGCGAGTATTGCTCTGTCAGGGAACTGCACTGCTCTAATGCTGAAAAAGAACTGACAACAGAGCAATGGAAAAAAATAATTTCCGGGCTTGCAGAATGGGGTGTTTTTCAGATAGGGTTCACAGGAGGAGAGCCGACACTGAGAAAGGATTTGCCTGAGCTTGCAAACCATGTTCATGAAAAAGGATGCGTATTTAACCTGACAACAAACGGCTGGCTTTTAGATGAAAAGCTTGTTAGCAAGCTTGCAGAATCAGGAATGAAGCAGTGCCAGGTTTCCTTAGACTCCCACATTAAAGAGACTCATGAAAAGCTGAGGGGAAAAGGCTCTTATGAGAGAGCCATAAAATCCATAAGGCTGTTAAAGGACAAGGGAGTTGCTGTTGGAATAGACTGCGTTGTTTCTAGAAATAATATCGGCTCAATTCCTGAATTTATAAAGTGGATTGAAAAAGAAGGGATTCCTTATCTGACTTTAATAAAGCTGAAAAAAGGGGATTTAAGCAGAGAGTATTATAATTACCTAATGCCTGATTACCATGCATATTCTAGATTGATAAAAGATATATGCTGCAGGGAAAAAAACAAAAACCCCAATATAACTCTTGACTGCGGAAGCGTTTCAAACCTTCAGGCAGTTGCTGATAAAAATAAATTTCATAATCTTCCTGTTGCAGGATGCCCTTTAGGCCATCATTTAATATGCATCTCTCCTTCTGGAAATATTTTCAGCTGCGCTGCCCTTCTTGATAAAAGGCTTTGTCTTGGAAATGCCTTAAAAGATGATATTAAGGAAGTCTGGGAAAACAATTCTCTTTTAAGGGAATTTAGATTAATAAAACAAAAAATCTCAGGAAAGTGCAGGAATTGCGAAAGGCTTGACATATGCAGGGGAGGGTGCAGGGGAATTTCTTATTCAATAAACAATGGGTTGTTTGGCTCTGACTCAACATGTAAATTTCAGGAGGTGAAAAATGGAAATACGGGTTGACAAGCTTCAGGGCGGGCATTATGCTTTTTTAAGCGAGCTGCCTCATCTTGCAGAAAAGAGCAAACAGCTTTCTGAAAAGCTTGCTTTTGAAAAAAATGAAAAGAAGCTTATTTGAGGTGGCATGGGAAATAACAGATGGGTGCAATCTTGAGTGCATCCACTGTTACAACCCCCAAAAAAAGAAGATATTTTTTAGGCCAGTTAAAGACCTTTGTTGAATAACCCATAAATCAAATGTCAAAAATCTTCTCTTTTCTTGAGACATTAATGATTTTTGTTTTTCCCATTTTTTCCTCAATCCCTTCAGCCTCATGAATGTGCGCGCTGATTAAGATGTCTGGCTTGAATTCTTTTACTGCCTTTTTTATTGCCTTGCTTCCTTTAAATCCTGAGAATTCCGCCTTGCTTCCATTGTGATGCATATGGGTTACCATAATTTTTTTATTGACTTTTTTAAGGGCATTGTTTCCTTTTTTCAGAGCATCAAAAATCTCTTTTTCTGTTGTATTAAACTCCAGTGCCCCTCCTGCCCCGAAAATACCCACTTTGTCTTTTACAAAAGAGTATCCATGAATGTTCTTGGTGTTTGGATACATTTCTGCAAGAAAATCCACTGTAGCAATAGATTCGTGGTTTCCATGAAGCAATAAAACCGGTTTTTCTGCTTTTGTGAAAGGGCCTACAATGTTTTTTACTGAGCTTTCTGCCAGAGTCAGGTCTCCTGCAAGTATTACTAAGTCAACATTTTCTTTTTTTGCCTTTTCAGCCAGCTTTTTCACTAGCCCAGTGTCTCCATGAATGTCTCCAACTGCAAGTATTCTTGTTTTTTTTCTGTTTCCTGGATGTTTCATGATATTAAATTAAAATTTTGATTAATAAAGATTATTAATTTATTTTTTGGCTATTTTATAGAAGGTATTATTTTTTAAATGTTTTGGCAGATATATCCTTCCCAAAAGATTTAAAAGGACTATACTGTCTGGATATATACATTAAACTATACATATCCGAGTATCAAAATGAAAGACAATTTTGATATCTTTTTCAGGAGAAAGCCAGCTCTGATGCTGGTATCTCTTAAAAAGAATACAAGGATGAGGTATGGTAGTGTTTTGGCTAAGGAAGTTGACTGCACCTACAGCCATGCAGTGAAGATTTTGCAGACACTTGAAGACCTTAAGTTAGTTGTTTTTGAAAAAAAGGGGCGGATAAAAATTATACAGCTAACGAAGAAGGGAAGAGAAGTTGCAGATGCAATTGAAAACATTCAAAAGCTGATTAAATGAAAGCTTTTGGCTACCACGCCCCTGAAAGAGCCTTATGGGCAGAAGACAATAGCAGGCAGTATTTAGTTTAGGATTAGCCTGGATGCTTTAAGATATTTTTTATCCTATGCAATGCTTTTCTGTGTTTGGGATTTTATAAGCATGGCCCTGGAGGGATTTGAACCCCCGACACCCAGATTAAGAGTCTGGTGCTCTAACCAGGCTGAGCTACAGAGCCATAATTCAATATCAGAGAAGAAGTTTAAAAATCTTTACTAGCTTACCTGTATTCTCTCCATGTATGCTCGCATTTTACGCATTTGAAGAATTTTGTTTCCGCCTCGTCTCCTGAACGCGTCTGAACTGTCCAGAAGTATGCCTTTCCATTACCGCATTTTTTGCATATTTCATCAATAATTGGAAAAACCTCTGTTCCTTTTTTAAGGACAGCCACGCCTTTTTTTTCCTCTATCTTTTCAGATGTCTTTATTTTTACTTTCTCTTTTGCAGAATAACTGCATCTTGGACATCCGTCTTTCTTTCTTTTTTGCACAAGAACAGCACCGCATTTTGGACAAAATTCCATTTTGACTTCTGATTAATAACCAAATTCTTTTAAAAATCTTTCTTTCCTGGTTTTTCACAGGCAAATGGTAAAACATCAATTTTCTTTGCAGAATCCCCTCTCGCTCGGAGGCTTTCCAATCTCAAAGAACACCAGCTTCCCCCATCCTATATAAGGAGCAATCCTGAATGCAGCCTTTCCGACGAGCTGCTCTTCTTTTATGCTTTTTTCAAAAGTTAGCTGCCCTCTGTTGTTGTCTCCCATTGTTGAGAAAATTTTTTCCCCTTTTTCATTTCTGATGCTGATTATTCGATGTATAACAGGATTTCTCTGTCCTGCACTGAATATGACTACATCTCCGATTTTCAGCCTGTCAGGATCTGCTTTTGTTATAAACAAGATATCTCCTTTGTTAAATCCGTTTTTAAATATAAACTCCTCAAACTCCTCTTTTTCAATATTAAATTTGGAATACTTTGCTTCATGCCTCTCCCACCATTCATCATAATTGGAGAGGAGATTTCCCTGATGATACATGCTGCATGATTCAACAATTGCCAGAGGAAGCGCAGTTCCTGTTGCCAGGCTCAGAAGAGGAAAAAAGATGAACTTTATGAATATAAAAAGAAATGCAATTGAAAAAATCCACCCTTTAAAGCTGTCATCTTTCCACAGCAGAAACCAGAATTTTTTCCACAATTTAAAAGCACTCTTTTTTACGGCATTTTGGCCCATGTAAACAAGTAATTGCAGAGAGTTTATAAGTGTTTCATGTTTTTACGCATTATGCCAATTTATTTTTTCATGAATTTAATCATTTTTTATTTTTTTATCTGCTCTGGCTTTTGCCTCTCCGGACAGGGCAGAAAAACCGCAAAGTTTAAATAGTATACATGTATGTGTATATACATAAAGGTATATACTTTTTGTATAACCTTCTTTCACCCCTCTTTAAGACCGTGTCATTCCGGCACGGTTCATTTTAAAAGTCAAAAAAATGAAAATGGCAGACATATTTGAGAACACAATACTTTGCAAAAAATGTGATGCAGAAATGGAGAAAGTAAAACTAATGAAAAACGGATTTCTAATGCGGGCAGTGGCTTGTCCGGAATGCAATGAAAAGATTATGCATCCGGTTGATGAGCAAGAGTACCATAGGTTTATAAATTTGAAAAATAAAGAGTTTAGAGTTAAGATGAGGCTTGTTGGAAACAGTTATGCAGTATCAATTCCTAAAGAAATTGTTTCATTCATGGAAGAGCAGAAAAAAATTATGGATGATATGGTGAGGTTATGCTTTGAAGATGTTGGAAGGCTGTCTCTCAGTTTCGGAGATTTTGAAGAATTAAAAATTAACAGGAGAAAAAAATGAAAAACATCTGGCTTGTTGTAGATAATACCGGAAAGAAACTGGCTTACTCGCCTATTAGGCTGGCTCCTAAATTGAGGATTGCCAGTAATCCTGAAACTAATCAGGAGTATGATGATGCAAAAGATGGTGAAGTTGGAGAATTTGAGAGATGTGTTTCATGCTGGAATCCTACAGATATTAAAAAAAACACTCCTATAGATAAAAGGCCTTTTTATGTTGAAGGGGTGGGGCAATTAGACAGAGAATGCTTTATGGAGGTTTATGGAATTAGAAAATGACAAAAGAAAAGCAAATTCAGCTGAAAGTGGTTGAGGCGCTGCAGGATGATGCCTACAAAGGGATAGCAAGGATAGACAGCGAGGTAATGAGAGAGCTTGACATAAGGAGAGGGGATGTTATTAAGATAAAAGGAAATAAAGAAACAGTTGCAATTGCCGACAGGGCATACCCTGCAGACATGGGAGAGAATATTATAAGGATAGACGGGATTATGAGGAGAAATGCAAAGACAGGAATCGGAGATATTGTAACAATATCAAAGGCAGAAGTAAGAGAGGCAAAAAAGATAATGATTGCACCTGCACAAAAAGGGATTCTGGTTCAGGGAGATTCTGAAAGTTTGAGAGGGGGCCTTTTAGGCAGGGCTGTAATGAAAGGAGACATTGTTGTTTTGGGAGGAGTCCAGAGAAGAAGAGATCTTCTCTCAGATGATTTTGGCGAGATTAATGACATGATTGGAGACATGCTTGGAAATATGGGATTTGGAAATCTTGGAGGAGGTGTTACGCAAATAAGGTTCCTTGTTGTCAACACAACCCCAAATCAGCCAGTTATTGTTACTGAAAATACTGAAGTGGCTCTTAGCCCTAAAGCAGTAGAGGTAAGCGACGAGAAAATCCCTGAGATTACTTATGAAGATATTGGAGGATTGAGTGAGGAGATAAAGAAAATAAGGGAAATGGTTGAGATTCCCTTGAAGCACCCTGAGATTTTCAATAAATTGGGGGTAGAGCCTCCTAAAGGAGTGCTGCTTCACGGGCCTCCAGGAACAGGAAAAACCCTTTTGGCAAAGGCAGTTGCCAATGAATCAGATGCAAATTTTATTCTTCTTAACGGGCCTGAGATTATGAGTAAGTTTTACGGAGAAAGCGAAAAGAAAATAAGAGATATTTTTGAGGAAGCAGAAAAAACAGCTCCGACAATCATTTTTATTGATGAGATTGATGCCATTGCTCCAAAAAGAGAAGAGGTTATGGGAGAGGTGGAGAGAAGAGTTGTAAGCCAGATTTTAACAATGATGGACGGACTTAAGTCAAGAGGAAAGGTGATAGTCATTGGCGCTACTAACAGGATTAATGCAATTGACCCTGCTTTGAGGCGCCCAGGTCGTTTTGACAGGGAAGTTGAGATTAATGTTCCGAGCAAAAAAGGAAGAAATTCTATCCTAAAGATTCATACAAGAGGGATGCCGTTGGCAAAAAATGTTAATCTTGGGGAAATAGCTTCTCTGACTCATGGTTTTGTTGGTGCTGATTTGGAGTCTTTAAGCAAGGAAGCTGCTATGAATGTTTTAAGAAAACATCTCCACAAAATAAAGCTTGATGATGAAGAGATTCCTCCGGAGATTCTGGAAAAAATGATTGTCAGGCAGGAAGATTTCATGGAGGCATTAAAAGTTGTGAGGCCTTCAGCCATGAGAGAGGTGTTGGTTGAAACTCCTAATGTAGGCTGGGATGCTGTCGGAGGCCTGGATAAAATCAAACAGGAGTTAAAGGAGGCTGTTGAATGGCCTTTAAAATATCCTGGAAGCTTTAAGAGAATGGGTATCAGGCCTTCAAGAGGGATTTTGCTTTACGGTCCTCCAGGAACAGGAAAAACTCTTTTGGCAAAGGCCGTTGCCAAAGAATCAGAGGCAAATTTCATTCAGGTTAAAGGGCCTTCACTATTGAGCATGTGGGTCGGAAAAAGCGAAGAGGGAGTTAGAAAGATATTTGAAAGGGCAAGGCAGGTAGCTCCTTGCGTTGTGTTTTTTGACGAGATTGATGCTCTTGCAGGAAAAAGAGGCCAGGAAACAGGAACAAAGGTTACTGAAAGGGTTTTAAACCAGCTTCTTGCTGAAATGGATGGGTTGGAAGATCTGAATGATGTTCTTGTTATTGCTGCAACAAACAGGCCTGATATGCTTGACCCTGCGCTTTTAAGGCCAGGAAGATTTGACAAAATCCTTCTTGTAAATGCTCCTGAAGAAGAAGGAAGGTATAAAATACTCCAGATACACACAAAAAATATGCCTCTGGCAAAAGGGGTTAAGATAAGAGATCTTGCAAAGACAACTGTGGGATATACAGGGGCTGATCTTGAGGCTCTGACAAGGGAGGCTGCATTGCTTTCATTAAGAGAATCTATTGACTCAAAGGAAGTCAAGAAAAAGCATTTTGACGAGGCATTGAAGAAAGTGAGACCCAGTGTAAGCAAGCCGACAATTGAAGTTTACAAGAAGATTGAAGATAATCTCCTTAAATCCGCAAAGTCTGCAGTTGCTTCTGTTGGAAGCAGCTATCTCGGATAATTAAATTAAGATGTTGAGAGATAAAAATGAGCTTTTTCGATGAGGATCCGTTTGAGACAATTGTAAGGGAGTTTTTCGGCCATAGCCCTTCAAGAGAGAGGTATAAGGAAGAGATTATTCATGGCGAAGAGGAAGACAGAGTTATTGACTTCGTAGAGCATAAAAATAAGACTTATCTTATTTTTGAACTTCCTGGATTTGATGAAAAGGATATTTTTGTAAGTGTTAAGGACAGGAAATTGGAGATAAAAGTGAAAAAGAGAAATAAAGAAGGAATTCAGGCTTACCTGGTTCCGAGGCTGAGTCAGGAGGAGATTATCAGGAAACCTCTTCCAAAGTTTGTTGATCCAAAGACGTTTTCATATACTGTAAAAAATGGAGTTTTGGAGGTTGCTTTTAATAAAAAATGACCAGAGAAAAAGAACCAAAAAAAATTGAACTTGAAGTTGCAGAGTCACTGCAGGAGGACATTGATAAAGGAATTGCAAGAATACCTTCTGATTTTATGGATTCTTTAGGCATCTCTTCAGGAGATATTGTGGAGGTCAGGGGAAAAAGCGCCGCTGTTATCAAGGCAATGCGTTCCTTAAATGACAGTAGCCAGGATATAATAAGGCTTGATGGGTCTACAAGGTCAAATATCGGCGCTTCTATCGGGGATAAGATATCCTTGAGCCCAGTAAAGATTAGCGAGGCTAAATCCCTGACACTCTCTCCTCTTCAGGAAGTGAGGTTTAGCGACAATCCGACAGAATATTTCCATACAAAACTGCTCCATAAGCCTCTGAGTGCCGGGCAGAAGACAATTATTGATGTTTTTGGAACAAGGCTTGAATATATGGTGTCAAAAACAAGTCCAAAAGGATATGTTATTGTTACCCCTGCAACAAAGATTATTGTTTCTGATGTTCCTTATTCAGGAGAGTTTAAGGCTACAGGAGTTTCATACGAGGATATTGGAGGATTGAAAAGCGAAGTTGAGCTTATCAGAGAGATGGTTGAACTTCCAATGAAGCACCCAGAGGTTTTTCAGAAGCTTGGAGTGGGAGCTCCAAAAGGAGTGTTGCTTACAGGCCCTCCTGGAACAGGGAAAACCCTCTTGGCAAAGGCGGTTGCCAATGAAACAGACTCTATGTTTTATTCCATTGCAGGCCCTGAGATAATGTCGAAATTTTATGGGGAATCGGAGAAGCACATCCGAGACATTTTTGAAAAAGCAGAGAAAACAGCTCCTTCAATCATTTTTATTGACGAGATTGACAGCATAGCTCCAAAAAGAAGCGAAGGGACAGATCAGACTGAAAAGAGAATTGTTGCACAGCTTCTTACATTAATGGACGGCCTTAAGTCAAGAGGGCAGGTTGTTGTCATGGCTGCTACAAACAGGCCCGATGATATTGATCCTGCTTTGAGGCGCCCAGGCCGTTTTGACAGGGAACTAAGAATAAATCCTCCTGATGAAAAAGGAAGAAAGGAGATTCTTCAGATACACACAAGAGGAATGCCTCTTGACAAGGATGTGGATTTTAATGAGCTTTCAAATAAGACTATTGGATATACTGGAGCGGACATAGAGGTTTTATGCAAGGAGGCTGCACTGAAATCAATAAAGCCGTATTTCTCAGAGCTGAAGAATATTCAGGAGAAGGTTCCAACACAAATTCTGGACAAGATTAAAGTATCCAGAGAGCATTTTATTGAAGCTATAAAACACGTAGAGCCGTCAGCCATGAGAGAGGTTTTAATTAACAAGCCGAATGTCAGATGGGAAGATGTCGGAGGAATGGATAAAATAAAAGAAAAGCTAAGAGAGCTTGTAGAGCTTCCATTGATAAGGCCTGACTTGTATGCTAAAGCAGGAATAAAGCCTTCCAAAGGAGTGTTGCTTACAGGCCCTCCTGGAACAGGGAAAACCCTTCTGGCAAAGGCAGTTGCGACAGAAGCAAATGCAAATTTCATTTCAGTTAAGGGGCCAGAGCTTGTAAGCAAGTGGGTTGGTGAAAGTGAGAAGCATATTCGTGAGATATTCAAAAAAGCCCGCCAGGTTTCTCCGTCAATAATTTTTTTTGATGAGTTTGACAGCATCTCAAAATTAAGGGGAAGCTCAATGAGTGATTCAACAGAGAGAATTGTTAACCAGCTTTTAACAGAAATGGATGGGATAGAGGAGCTTGAGAATGTAATTGTTATTGCTGCAACAAACAGGAAAGACCTGATAGACCCTGCGCTTTTAAGGCCCGGAAGGATTGATTCAATAATAGAGCTGGAAATCCCTGATAAAAAAACAAGAGAGGCGATTTTTAAAGTTCATACAAAAAATATGCCTTTGGAAAAATCATTGAAGCTTGACGAGTATGTGGAAAAAACAGAATCATGGACTGGAGCAGAAATTGAAGCTCTCTGCAGAAATGCAGGTGTGAATGCAATCAAAAGAATGTATAAAGAGAGAAAAAAATCTTCAGGAGAGCTGATAATCAGAAAAGAGGATTTTGACAAGTCCCTGAAAGAGACATCAGAGCAGATTAATAAGCCAATTAAGTCTGAGAAAAAAGAGCTAAAGAGCAAAGGAAAGAAAGAGTCAAAAAAATAATTCTGCAAAGAGAATAAATGGCAAAGCCTGACTTGCTGCGTGGCAAGGGTTTCTGATAATGGGTTAGTTATCAGTGCTTACTCTGCAGGATGATTTTATCCCCTTGTCACAATGATTTTTCCTTCTTCATCTATTAAAATAGTGTCTTCTGCCTGGCTGACCTTTCCTCCTGAACTCTCTACAAGCTGTGGAAAGTGGTGAAGATTTCCGTTTTGCTCCAGCTGCCTTAATGCAATCAGAGCCCCTGTTCCTGCTTTTTTTACAATCCATCTTGAGCAAAAAGGCATTGTCCTGTATTCTTCTTCAATTAGCTTCAGGACCTTTCTTGCAATAGGGCTTCTTATGTTTTTATTATTAATCAGAATGTAAATTCCTGAAGGATTTCCGTCATGCACTTTTCCGCTTCCAGGAGTTGCAAATGGCTCTATTGCATAAACGCCTTTTTGCAGAAGAATGTTTTTTTTATTGTCAATATTCGGGATTGTGAGCCCGGCATGAATTCTGTGCTGTTTTATTTCATGTCCTGATAAGTTCATTATTGGAGAAAATCCCAGAGATTCTATTGTTTCCTGAATTTTTTTTCCTATCTCTCTCACACTGATGCCTTCTTTGGCTGTTTTAACTGCGCTCTCAAGAGCTTTTTCAGAGGCCTCTATGAGCTTTTTGTTTTCCTCGCTTTCCTTTCCTCTTTCAAGGTCAAGGGAAAAAGCAGTATCAGTTATCCATCCGCCTATGTGGACTCCTATATCCACTTTCAATAATCCTCTTGCAAGAGTTTTTTCATCATGCGAAGGAGTGTAGTGCGCAGCAATCTCATTAATGCTTAAACTTACTGGAAAAGCAGGCTCTCCTCCCAGCTCTCTTATTTTTTCTTCAATCTTCTCAGCTATTTCCAGAAGAGGAACACCTCTTTTAATAATTGTTTTTGCATACTCTTTGGCTTGGCAGGCAATTTTTCCAGCTTTGATGATTTTATCCTTATCCATGTCCAAAATTAGCCTGTTTATTTTATAAATTAGCGTATAACAATAATTAAATATGTTTGTATTATTGGTATTTCATGGGTGAAAGCGAGAAACCCGCATATTATAGGTGGCTGAAAGAGCCTTATAAGGATTTTAAGGATTCAACAAGTAACTGGGAAGAATACTCTTATCACAGAGAGTTGTTATTCAGATGCATTAAGAATATTGTTCCAGAAGGAGAGCCTTTGAGAGAGCTTTATGATAAAGCCAAATCCAGTCTAAGGGAGAGATATGACCCAAAAAACCCTCATGTCAGGAGGTTTTTGAAAGACCTTGAGAGAGGGATATTTGGAGAGGAAGAGGATTAATTAAGATTTTTTATCCTGCTCAGTTTTTATCTTTTATTCTCCTGTTTTTTGGAATGAAGTTCGTTATTTTTTTCTCAGAGGCTTTTCCGCATCCAAGAAAATCGCCATTATATTTCATAACTAAAAAACCTTTTTTCCCTGTTTCAATCTGAAGCTCTTCTCCTCTCATCCATTTTTCCATTTGTTCATGGCTTAATTCAAAAATATTTTTTGTTATCTGCTCTTTCAGGATTTGCGTTCCCTCAATGCTCAGCCTTACTTTGCTCTCTTCTTCTGCGCTTAAAACAAGCTTTGCAAAATAGACTCCAACCCTCTCAATCGAAATTGTTTTTTCAAGGCTTTTTATTTCACTCTCAGAAAAAGAGCCGGAAAAAAAGAAGAGCCTTTCTTTCCCTCTCTGAACAACTATCCCCGGAATATCTTTTACACCGAATTGCTGTTTTAGTTTTTTTAATATCTCTTGTTTTTCATCCCTGCTTAGGATTCTTAGTTTAGTGTATCCCTTTTTTTTCTGTTTCATTTTATTTTTTTTATCTTCACAAGGAAAAACCCTTCTGTGTCATTGTCATGAGGGTAAATCCTGCACGAGTATTTAACTTCTTCAGCATACTCTTTTTCCTGCCACTTTCTTATTCCTTCGCGGGGCTTTATTGGCAGTGATATCTTCTCTATTTTTATTCTGCCTTTAAATTCATCTGAGTTCAGAATAAAGTCAACAACTTCTTCATTTTCTTCAGGAGAGTGCGTGCATGTTGAGTAAATCAGTTCTCCGCCTGTTTTTAAGATTTCTATTGCTGAAAAAACCAGCTGTTTTTGTATTCTTGAAAGGCTTTTTACTGTTTTTATATTCCACATAAGGCATGTCTTTGGATTGCTTCTTAATGTCCCCTCTCCAGAGCATGGAGCATCCACCAGAATCCTGTCAAATTTTAATTCAGGATTGTATTTTTTTATTTTTCTGCAAAAAGCAATCCCGTCTTTTCTGGTGATGATTGTATTTGTAACTCCGCATCTCTCAAGATTTGACGCCAGTATCTTTAATCTGGACATAGAAACCTCATTTGCAATTATTGTTCCTGTATTTTTCATTTTTGCAGCCATTTGCGTTGTTTTGCTTCCAGGAGCAGAACACAGATCAAGTATTGTTTCATTTTCCTTGGGATTCAAAGCAATAACCGGAAGCATGCTTGCAAGTTCCTGAATATAGTAATATCCGAGCAGATGCTCTAAAGCTCTCCCCAACTCTCCTGGAAGGAGGCCTCCCCTGTCCTCTGTGGAATTTGCATCCTCCTCTCTATTAACAATCATCACTTCAGGATGGCTTTTCCATGGCTGAGTGATTTTCCAGCCTTTTTTTTCAAGCCTTTTTTTTAATCTTTCCGGAGAGATTTTTAAAGTATTGCATCTTATAGACTTTAGTTCAGGCTTTTTCAAAATCTCAAGATATTTCATGAAATCTTCCTTCTCCTCAAAAAGCAACTTCATTCTTTCAACAAAAAGCGGCTTGAGCTCCATGGGCTTTCTTTGTTTCATAAATAACTAATCAAAGAATTGCTTTTAATATTTTCCTTAGTTTATGCTCTGCCCGCAGTCCTTCAGACAATTTGCTGGAACTTTGTTACATCTAAATTTTTCTGATATTCGTTGAGAATTTTATAAAAGAGAAAGTTAATATACCTATAAGAAGATTGAGCTCTTTCTCTCAAATGCAATCTGTTAAACAGGCACACGAGGGAAAGGAAGAAATACAAACGAAGAAGGGTAAAATAAGGCTTCTAACCGCAGCAAAGTTGCATGGCATATGGATTAAATCAATACCTAAATCTTCTTTCATAATCTTTATGGCTCATCCATTCAAGGATAATTGACAGTATTGTAATTTCCCCATTAGCCACAGAATAAATCAATCGCCAACCTTTTGGCAAATCATATTTCCAGATATTATCAATTCCATATTTCTCAATGTAAGCTTTTGGAATTAATCTTTTTTGTATCCTTATTCCACAAAAGGCGTTTTCCTCTAAATCTTCAAAAGCTCTACAAATCCATTTGTATAATTTTTGATCTTCTGTTTTTGATTCTTTTAAAGCCTCAAAACTCTTCTGAATCTTCTCGTCAGCAAATTTGATTTCAGATTTCATTTTCTCCAACTTAGATGAGGCTTAGACAGGTATTTTTTTACAAGTTCCGGATTCCAAATCCAGACAACCCATCCTTCTTTGTCTTGTGCTATTTTTCCAGACTCCAACAAATAGTCAAAAATTACACAGAAAGTTTGGTAAATCATTTTTTTAGGCAGTGCTTCCCAAAGAGATTTTTTCTTGTATTCCCCGGAATTTTCTCTAATAAACTCCTCTACCATCAGAATAGTATCTAATTGTGGATAGTGCAAAATATTTCTTTTTGATATTTCTTGTGGCATGGTTATACATACTTGTATAACTATTAAAATCTTTCGGTTTTCAAAAAATCCTTCTTTCTCCAAAAAAGAAACAAAAAACCCTTTCTCAGATATACTGGAACGTTTCACGTGCCAGCTTGCTCTCTTTTTTAGAATTTCATCCTTGCAACATGGCTGTTTATGCTCTGCCTGCAGGCTCAAAAGTCCCCAAGAGTCATCTGCCTTTTTCCTTCAATAATCTCTTTTATGTCCAGACCAAAAACCTGAAAAATGTTTTCAACTGCCGGAAGAATCTGGTGCTCAAGATAATACTTTACATCATATTCTCCTTCTTCTTCAGGAAGCTTTACCCTTTCCCTTACAAGCTTCGCTTTTGCCCCTTTTAGGGATTCTGCTATATAGTATTCAACAAGATTCCCTTCTGTTATCGGGATTTTATGCTCTTTCATTTTTCTCGCAGCAATTACATGAGGTGAAATTGCCTTGTATTCAGAAAGAGGCTTTTTAAGCTGGGTTTTGATTATCAGCTCATCCTTTTCAACCTGCCTTTTTTTTATTTTTTTAATCATTTCTTTTACATATGCAAGTGCTTTTTTTTCATTCCCGTCTTTTAATATCTGTTTTATAACATTATTCTGAACTTCTCTTGCAAGCATGCACCAGTCCCTTCTTACAGTCTCAAACCCTCTTATTTTCAGCTTTCCTGCCTTGTTGATTAAGGCATATTTCTTTTTTGCTCCTACCACTCCTGTTCTTTTTGTGACCCATATCCCTCTTTTGTAAAAATCCTCAAGCTCAAGCTCCATTATTCCCGGAAGCTCTGAATTAAGCTTTCTCAGAAGATTCAATACATCCTTTTCTGATTTTTTGTTTCGTAAAAAAGCGATTGAGTCTGTGTCTGAATAGATTGTTTTGTATCCTTCAGCATCTATTATGTTAATTATTTTTTTTATAAAATCCCTGCTTATTGATGTTGTTGCAGCTGATGCTTCAGGACAGTAATATCTTGCTCCGAAAAACCCCTGATATCCATAAGATGAATTTGCCAGCAGTTTGAAGGCATTGCTCCTTGCTTTTTTTATAGCTTCCTCTCTTCCTTTTGCTGACTTCATCTCTTCCTTGTATTTTTTCCTTTTTTCTATAATCTCTCCAAGCATCTGCGGGAAAAATCCCGGCTTTCTTGCGAAGTATACCTTTCTGTCAGCTATGCTTACTTCAAGAGAGCCCTCCTCTTTTTTCTCAAGAAGCGTGGAGCGTGACAGGTTGAAAGTAACAATGATGCTCGGCCAGTAGCTGGTGAAATCAAACATCACAATGTCTTCATATAATCCAGGAGTTGGTTCAAATACAAACGCCCCTTCGTATTTCTTCCTGCGCCTTCTTTCTGAGATTTCGCTGTGAGTTGGCTTTTTTTCAGGTATTTCATTAAACCTTTCAAGGTTGTGCAGAATGTAGGATTCAACGTTTTTTGACATGCCGTTTCTTGACACATCAAATAACGGCTCCTGCATTACTCTTGAAAATTCCAGAAGATCCGGCCAGGCCTTGTTAAAAAGCCTTAATGTCAATACAGAGTCATGCAAGTTGTATTCGTAATATTCTTTCCAGCTTTCTTTGTCAAGCTTTGAAGGATGCTTTATCTTAAAGTCCTTTTTTGTTTCTCCAAGAAACTCTTTTGCAACTTCATTTAATGACAAAGTCTCAGACTGCATATATTGTGAGTAGGCTGTCTGTATAAACTTCAGCAAATCAACATGGACTATGCCATTAATTTTTCCAGTCGGGACAATTCCCCTGTAAAACCTTGGCTGAGTTCCGTCTAATCCAAGAGAGAGCTTCACGCTGTTTTTTTCTGCCCTTGCCCTTAAATAAGGAAGATCAAAACCATCAGAAAAATATCCGGCCAGAAAATCAGGAGAAGATTTCTTTACGTATTCTGTAAATTTTTCCAGGAGCTCTGCCTCGTCTTTTACATATTCAACATAAGGCGGCTTTTTGGCAGATTCTGGAAGCTGTTTCCATGTTATTACTTTTTTAAAATCCTCAGAAACAAGAGAGACCATCAATATCTCCCCTTCCCCTATTCTTATTTCATCTGTTTCTATGTCATAAGCAAGAACCCTTGGCAGGAATTTTTCCTTTTTTGCCTCTCTGAAAGACTCAAGCTTTATGCAGACATCAACTTCAAGAACAGAATCAATTCCTCCAAACTCTGCAGAGTTGTTTAATGCCTCTCCAGAGATTTCATACCAATGCATAGGCAGGAGCTTTTTTTCAATGATATAATGGGTTATAAATCCAAGATCATACCCTCTTCTCTTTTCAATTTCCTTAAAACTAATCCTGTCTGCGATGTCATGAAGGTCTTTGTAGTTTGTGGCAAATATCTTCAATGCCCTGACCTTTTTTCCAAGAAAATTCTTGTCGTGAATCTCCACTGATTCAACTGCAGTTTTTCTTCCCTTTGCATTGAGCTTTATCTTTTTTACTTTTGCAATTACTTTGTCTATATTCTTCTGGCTCAATCCATCTTTCAGAATAGCCCAGAAGTAAACAGGGCATGAGTCAATTACACAGACTCTCCTTCCATTTCCATCTCTTCCGGTTATTCTTGCATAATTTCTTCCATTAAAGTCAAAGTAATCGTAGTCTATTGGTATGAAGTCGGTTTTCATATTATATATTGTCAAGAGGGCTTTTTATATTCTTTATTGATGCCTGGGATATTTGGAGATATACCTGCGTTGTCCTGATGTCTGAGTGGCCGAGCAGTTTCTGGATGATTTTTAAATCTATTCCGTTTTCCAGTAAATGTGTTGCGAAAGAGTGCCTCAATAAATGAGGGTAAACTCTTTTTTTGATTCCTGCTTTTTTTGCTGAGTTTTGGACTATTTTGGCAATAGTTTTCTTTGTCAGTCTTTTTCCGCGATTTGACTCAAACAGATATTCCTGATTATGCAGGCTCAGATAATTTTTTAGCTCCTCTTTTAATGAGTCTGGCATTTTGACAAATCTGTCTTTTTTTCCTTTTGCCAATCTTATTTTAATCAGCCCTTCTTCAAAATTAAAATCATTATGCTTTAGATTAGTTATCTCAGAGACTCTTAAGCCGCATCCATATAGTAATTTAATGATTAATCTATGTTTAATATTAATAGTATTGCTAATCATTTTTCTTATTTCCTCAATTGTTAAAATATCCGGGAGAATCTTATTTCTTTTTGGATTTGGAATATCTATCTTTTGATGCAATATCTCCCTGAAAAAATATTTGACAGCAAAAACATTGTGCCCTACAGATGAAGGGTTATTTTTGGACAGCTGTTTCAATAAAAATTCCTTTGCACTTTCTGAATTAATTCCTTTTTCTCTGGAGAATTCAAGATATTTTTTAACATGATTTGAGTATGTTTTTATTGTCTGAGGGGAATAATTTTTTAATTTCAGGTTTTCTTCCAGCTTTTTTATCAGCCCATTCATTCAGCATATACTAATTATAATCTATATAAAGGTTACTAAACATCTGCCTATCAGTGATAAATAGAACTAAAGTTCCTTATCCCTAATGTTAGCCGAAATCAAATTTTCACTTTTAGAACGAGTCGGGAACCCCCACCTCGCGCTTACGCGCGAGATTGCTTTTAGCAATAAAATTATTTTTTTCTTAAGATCTCCATTCTCATTGCAAGACCAAAACCCATCTCAGAAAGACCAATAGAAACTGGCTCAAATCCTGCATTAATTAAATCTTCGTCATATCCTAAGCCATGAATTGTAATCCCCCCTTTGGAGTTACCCTATAAATCTGTTTTCCTAGTGTTAAGTCCACTTTATAACTTAACATAAAGATTAATTGGGTAATCATTAACCCCTCTGTGATACCTCTTTTCATTAAACCATTTCCTCCACTCTTCCAGCTTTCCTTTAATC
>JALUUW010000004.1 GCA_027021195.1 Candidatus Pacearchaeota archaeon
ACTTTCCTTTCATTGCCCCTTGAGGTGACATGATAAACTGCACCGTCATACTCTATCCTCAATGGTCTTGCCATGGTTGTGATATTAACATACTAAAATAGCAAAAGGCAAGACCTGACCCCGTGCTGTGTATACGTGACCCCGTGCTGTGTATACGTGCTGTGTATGTGACCCCGTGCTGTGTATGCTAATTAATTTTGTTTAAAAATGTTAGTTTTTAAATAAACAATTCCCCCTGTAATTTCTGCAGAATTTTCCTCTGGATTTTTTGACTTGCGATGCTGGATATGTGGTCTGAAATAATCTGATCTATTTTTTCTTTCAGAGCTTTCAATTCTGGAAGTATTTTTGCGATATATGCTTCATCTTTAGGAACCCTTATTTCTTCAAGTCCTGTTTCAAGCCAGATTTTTATATATTCTGCTTCTGCTTCACTCTGACAGTCTATATGGTCTTTGCCTGAAGAAATACGCCAGCCAAAAAGTTCATTTTTTATCTGGATATCCTTTGTTGGTTGAAATAGTTTTACAGTCTTCAGATTTTTATAAGTGAGAATCTTCTCTCTATAAAAATTGCCAAGCAGTTTATCACCAAGTTTTTCTTTTATTGTTTTTGTAAGAAGCTCAACATCTATTCCATCTTTCTTCTTGCTTTTTTTGTTAAGACTTTTTGCTTTCTCTATCCTTGATTTCACAAGATCAACCACCGCACGATAAACCTCAAGCTGTTCGTCTTCGGTAAGGCCAAGCACATCGCCCATTACAATCTTATCCAGTTCCCAGCGGTCAGGTTTGATTTTATCAAGCGTTACTTCTTCAGGTTGATTAGCACCAAGTTCTTTTAGTGTATGCTCAATTGGTCTTTTACAAAGTAACTGAAAATTTTTATCTATTTTAGAAAGGACCTTTTTAGGGATTAAGTTAAAATCAGGAACAAGGATTTTTTCTGCCATCCATACATCCATATCAACAACATTAATTGATCCTGTAAGTCTCCTGCCTGATAACTCATTAAAGAGAGCAGCAACAATACTGTTTAGAAAAGCTGCAAGTGGCTTAATAAATTTTTTCTTTTTTGTAATAACGGGAAATAAATTATCACTACAATAAATAGGTTTGGGACTATAAGGTATTAAGAAACGATCTCCAATTCGACGAGGATAAAAAATGTAAGTAAGTTCGTGTTGTCCTAAATTATACCACCGTTCTCCCCTCGATCGACAAGATACTGTTTTAGCTGGAACTTTGCCTCCAAATTCTCTAGTTTCACCTTGTAATATGTACTTAATAACTTCTGTTCCTTCTAAATCTTTTTTTCCTTTATTTATGAGTAAAGTACGCCATTTCATTTTTTCTCTATCAATAATAATATTTTGCGTTTCTTTAAAAGAACGCAATATATAATTTGGTACCCATTTATCATTCTCATCCTTATGCATCCAGAATTCTTTTTCAATACCCCTTGCTTTTATTTCTTCTTCTGTTAGATAAAAGAACTCATTAGCACCTGTTTTAATACCAAACCTTACATTTGCAATCTCTTTCAAGGGCACAAACTTATCTTTACACTTTTCAAGTATTTTAAAGAAAATTTCAGGTGCTCTTATATATTTTCCCCATTTGGAGCCTATATAACGCCCTTTTTCATAATCATAGCCTTCTTCCCACAATTCACTCTGTTTTTTAGGGTAAATTCTTAATTCATCGTTTTGATAGAAACGATTGTGGCTTAGTATTGTCTGAATCAGGTCATCAATGGCGTCAAGCCTCTGCTTCTGTTTTTCCCACATGTCATGAGCAGGAGGGATAAAATGTCTTAACGATTTAAATAGATATACGAATCTTACAGGATTTTCATCACGCTCTTTTTTGTTATTGCATTTTTCAAGGATTATTATGCAGGTATTTATATCTGCATCCTCAAACCAACGCTCAACCTTGGATTCAATTATTGCTATAATCTTGTAATTTTTCAGGAAAAGCTCTTGGAGTCCCTTACCATAGTCAACATCCATCCATGAATTCGAGACAATAAACCCAAACCTGCCACCATTTTTTAATAGTTTTGTTCCATGTATAAAAAAGTATGCATGTATTCCAGCCCTCTTTGAGATATTGGCAAGTTTATGCCTTCCATAATAAAGGGCTTTTGCTATTAGGTTCTCTTTATAATCTTCCTTCTCTGTTATTTCAGTTATCTCTTCCTGTCTCGTATAGGGCGGATTCCCTACTATACAATCGAACCATCTGGGATAAGTTATCTCTCGCTGCTCGACACCCAGTGTCTGAGCCCTGATTTTTCTCCACCCATCTGGCAACTCAAGACCACTCTCATGAACAGACAGATTGAAAAAATCTTCCTGTGCAATGTTAGGGTAATTTTTATCAACTCCCAAATCATTAATAGCAAGGTTTATTGTTGCAAGATGGGCAGGAAATTTTGCAATATCAACACCCCAGAGTCCTTCAAGAATTTTCTGATGAGAAAGTCTTCTGTTTAATAGCTTCTTGTGCTGATAGGCTCTTACCAGAAATGTACCAGCGCCACACGATGGATCAAGGACTTTGTCATCCTCATGTCTAAGACAGAATCTCAGGATTAGATCAACAATATCAGGACTTGTGAAATATTGTCCAAGGTAATGACGTTCTTCATGTGGAATAAGTCTCTCGAATATTCTCCCAATAATATCAAATCCAATCTTGGAAAAGTCGTGCTTATTTATGATACTTACAAGGTCCTTTATCTCTTCAACGACCTCTCTACTGTCAGGAAATGCTATCTGATCAATGAAATCAGTGCTGTAAATCGTTTCATAATCTATGTTTTCTATTATATAACTGAAATAACTTTGGAGATGCTTTTGTAATTGCCCTCCTGCTATCAGATCGTCAGGAATAACAAGGGATGCAAGGCTTGTCTGTTTTGCCTTTAGAACTTGATAGAAGAGTATCTTGTTGATGAGCAAGTAGGCTGTCTGTCTTACAGCTTTCTCAAAATCTGTCTCCTGTCCTGTAAAACTCCACTGCTGCTCCAAAAACCAATCTTTTAATTTCTTTGCAAACCTGGAATCCTTATGAAATTTATCCCTGATGATACTCTTGTAGTAACGGGAAAGCCGATGATTTTTCTCATGAAGACGTAAAATCAGGAATTCATCTATTGGCAGAAGTGGCTCAGCCTTCTTACCTGTATATACTTCAACAAGATCAAAGAGAAACTTCTCAATGCCCTTTATTATTGAGTTCTTAAAGCGAGGTTCTTCAATGCTATCAAGGTCTTCAATGTTTGAAAGGTCGTATATTCCAGCTATTTGAGTTGATTCATCGGCCATCCTGTTAACTTCTTCTGTTTTATACCAGATTAGTCTTTTAAAATTGGAAGTTGCAAAATATTTAGCCCTTCTTCTATTGGCCTTTTCCCATGCTGGTTTCTTAAGTTCATTGAAATCAAAAGGATCAAAATAGGGTCGTTTCAGCTCAATTACACATAAGACATCTTTGCTCTGACGAGATTTGTAAATGACTATATCTGGCTGTTTTCTATCTGCTCCTGTGGTTTCCTGTTCTGAAAAGCCAATTGGCAGGTCTTGCTCTTTTATGATTTGATTCATCCATTCAACAAACTTTTGATTTGCAGTACGTTCTGTTTTGTGTGTCGTTGTATCAAAGGGAGAAATAATTTTTGTGGTTTTCTTCTTCAATTTGCTTTTCTTTCTCATTTTTATTCACCAAAAACTTCTTTTCGTAGTTCTCTATCCTCTTTCATATCTTGAAGAACAGCGTTTACGATTCTTCTTGCTATCTCAAAGGCTGCTGCAATTCTGATGATCTTCACATCCCCAAGCCCTTTTATCTCAAGAAACTTTTCAAGAGGCTGGTTGGCCATCCCCTTGAATGAGCCAAACTTGTCAAGAATCTCTTTGGCAATATCTTCTGCTGACTTTTCTTTTGTGCCAGTAGAAATGAGAATAGACAGAAGCTCTGCATCTGTCAGAGAGTCAGCTCCTAATTCTCTGAGTTTGCCCCCAGGGTGAGTCCAGGTCTTCATAGAGTCTCCCTCTTGAATATTGTTGTTGAACTTAATTTTATACCTATACAGTTTATATGGTCAATATTTAAGAACCTGTTGAAAAACTTTCTTGTCACCCTGATTAGCACTTCATCATATTCTCTTTTTCAACAGCTATTTTAGCTTTGTTTATCTATCTCCCCTTTCTCATTTGTATTAATGAATCCTCAACGAGATGGTCTAATAGTGTTTGAAGGAGCGGTTTTTCAGCCTGAAGAAGTGTATGAATTCTTCAGGGGAGAAGTTGTGGATTATGTCTTTTAAAAGTTTCTCTGGCATGGAGAGTATTTATAAAGTTAGGGACCATCTCACGAACTGTGTAAATCCTATTTTCATTGAACCCTGTCCTCGAAGAGGAGAACGAGTTGAGCATAGATAGCGGACCAGTCCTTGATGGGCCTGGTCCATTTCTTCTCCAACTCCT
>JALUUW010000005.1 GCA_027021195.1 Candidatus Pacearchaeota archaeon
GTATTTTTCAAAAGCTTCAGCCAGAATTCTCTTTATCTTTGATCTTTTTTTAGCTTCATCTCCTGTGTAGTCATTGAATCCTTTTACTGTTCCTGTTTCCATCCTAACTTCCCTCTTTTTTAAAAGGGCGGAAGGAGGGAATCGAACCCTCTTTTTGCGGACCACAACCGCACGTAATAGCCATTATACGACAACCGCCATAATCTTTCTTATTTAATTCAGTTGAGCCTGATTTATAAGGTTTTTCAGAAGAATATGCGCAGCTAAGAAAATTGATTTTTTCATTCAGTGCAGAGATGGGGACAACCCCTGATTTTAGCTGCCATAATGGATTAAAGAGCAATTGATATTTAAACTTTTCTGATTGAATATTATAAATTCTATGCATAGTTCTTGTTAATCATAAGCTCTGCATGTTTCATAAATTCCATTAATGAACTTTATCTTACTGGCATCCACTTTCGGAAACATCTTCTTAAAGCACTCTATTGAGAGGGGGCCGTCTGTAAATCTATAATTATTCCCGTCATAATCTCTCTCACAAACGAGAAAGGTTTCCCCTCCTGCCTCCAGTTCTATAGTCCTGCATATAGGGCATCTTCTGACAATATCTTTTGCCATGCAAAAACATAAACTGAGTATTTTTAAACCTGACTGTTTTACAAATGCCATGAACTCCAAAAAACAAGAATACGAGCTTTTAGCTCCGGCAGGGGATTTTCCAGCACTTGTAGCAGCAGTTAAAGCAGGGGCAGATGCTGTTTACTTTGGCCTGAAGGAGTTCAGCATGAGGGCTGGAGCAAAAAATTTCAAAATAAGTGATTTGCCTGAGATAAGAAAAATATGCAAAAGCAAAGAGAAAAATGTGAAGATGTATCTAACTATGAATACAATAATTTACACTAATGAAGTCAATAGGGTTGAAAAAATAATTAAAAAAATAAAAGGGAAAATTGACGCAGTAATATGTTGGGACTTCTCTATAATAAGCCTATGCAGAAAATACAGGATTCCCTTCCATATATCAACCCAGGCTTCTGTATCAAATATTGAAGCTGCAAAATTCTATGAAAAATTGGGTGCAGAAAGAATTGTCCTTGCAAGAGAATTAAGCTTAAAGCAGATTAAAGAAATTTCAAAATCAATAAAAGCAGGAATAGAATGCTTTGCGCACGGAGCAATGTGCATTTCTGTTTCAGGAAGGTGCTTCACATCCCAATTCCTTTTTGGAAAATCAGCAAATAGAGGAGAATGCATTCATCCCTGCAGAAGATCATACAATGTTTATGCTGTTAAAGACACTCAGGAAAGGTATGAGCTTAAAGTCAAAAACAATAAAATATTTTCAGCCAAAGACTTGTGCACACTGCCATTTATAGAAAAAATGAAAAAAGCAGGAATTAAAAGCTTCAAGATTGAGGGAAGAAACAGGGATGCAAGATACATTGACACAGTAGTGAGAGTGTATAGAAAAGCCCTTGACAAAAAGCTGACTGAAAAGGAGATAAAGGACGGAATAAAAGAGATGGAAAAAGTCTACAACAAAGGATTCTCATCCGGATTTTATCTGGGAGTTCCGACATCAGACGATCTTTCTACAGCCGAAAACAATTCTTCAAAAGAAAAAAAGCACTTCATTGGGAAAGTGACCCACTACTATCCAAAAGCCTGTGCTGCAACAGTTAAGCTTGTTTCTGAGCTAAAAATAGGTGATGAGATTGTTGTAATAGGAAAAACAACCGGGATAGAGAAATCAAAAGTAGAGAGCATGGAAATAAACAAAAAAAGGATTGAAAGAGCTTCTAAAGGGCAGGAAGTGGGATTAAGGCTTCCGCTTGTAAGAAAGAATGACGAAGTGTATGTTATAAAAAAGAATAAGAAATAATAAAAAAATTAAATTAAAAACTAAACGAAGTTGTTGATGAACAGATTTGTTCATTTCCAGATGAATCTTTAAAGTAAGGCGTAACCTCTACTTTATCTGGATCATTAGTCAACCCTGTTATAGTTATCGTTCTTGTTTCTGTACCTAAAGGCTGTATGTTTCCAGGACTGTCCAACACATCACTAGCTCCGCCAGACGTACTATTACTGAAAACCAGCTTTACTCCTGCAATAGCATCTCCACCAGCTCTTCTAGTTAAAGACACTGTACATGATGTGGAACTGCATGCACTTACAGATGTTACTCTTACATCTACTGGAAGACACTTTGCGCTAACACCAATATCCTCTGTTCCAGTTTCAACAATGTTTCTCACAACTACCCAAATGATCCCTATTGCCACTAGAACCAAGAGAATTGTTATCAAAGTAGTTATAACAGCTGACAAACCTTTTTTCCTCATAAGCTTACCTCCTTTTAATATATTAATTATAATTTAGTGGCAAGCGCACTTTAAAAATGTTTTTATCCTCAAGTAAAGGGTATCTTCAGGAGCATTTTAAAGAGTTAATCTTAAACTACAGTTGCAGGGCATCTCAATATAGCAGTAAATCCGCTTTTAGGAAATCACGTTTCCAATTTTATTACTTCTTATTAAAAGAGTCAAGAAGCTTAAAATACTCGTCTCTGCTTATGACTTTGTCTGATTCAGACAACCCCACTTGCTCAGCAAACTTCCAGAAGGCTTCTGGCCTATAACCTCTTTTTTTTAATGAGATAATTGTGGGAAGTCTTGGATCATCCCATCCAGAATACTCTCCTTTCTCAATTGCCTCCCTCATCTTTGTTGTTGATAGCTCCATGTCTTTGAATTTATATCTTCCAAGAAAAGCAGTCCATGGAAATCTGCCTTTAAGCCCCAAAGCCTCGTAAATCATTTTCTGCCTTTTTGCATTATCTCTGTGGTCCTTCCCCCTTATAACATGAGTCATTTTCATCTCAATATCATCAACAGCAACAGCAAAATTCATCAAAGGCCAGACCTTATACTTATCCCCTTGTCTCGGATGTTTTTTTGTATTTATTCTTGCCAAAGGAAAATCCCTCATTGCAGGATTCGGGTCTTTCATTCCAGAAGGTGACTTAAATCTCAGTACGGCCTCTCCATCTTTAAATCCAGTATTGCCTTTGTCAAGCATTCTCTCCCATCTTGAAAGATTTTCTTTAACACTGGCTTTCCTGCAGGGACAGTTTGTTTTTTCGAGAGAATGTTTCTTAAAATCTTCCTGAGAGCACGTGCAGACATATGCTGATTTTCCCTTTATCAGTTTTTCAGCATAGTCATAATAAAGGCTTGCCCTGTCTGACTGCACTCCAACTATAGCAGAATTGTCAAAAAGCCATTTTGAATCTTCTTCAATCATTTTGTAGGCAGGAGGATAAATATTCTCTGGATTCGTATCCTCTATTCTTACATAAAACTTCCCTCCGTATTTTTTCACATAAAGAAATGACAGGCAGGAAGTCATTGCATGCCCTATATGCAGGGGCCCTGAAGCAGAAGGTGCAAACCTCATTATAACCCCTGATTTTCCTACATCAGGCAATTCCGGCAGCCCCTCTCTTGTTTCTCTCTCACTCACCTCTTTCTTCAGCAATTCAAATTCCTCTTCCTGCTCTTTTGCTGAAAGAGAATTTACTTCTCTAATTATCTCAGATATTCTTCCTGCATATTTCCCAACCTCATTTTTTTTTAATCCTTCATTAAACAATGCAGATATAACCGGCCCCTGTGCAGCCTTTCCTTCATGAGCAATAGCGTTTTTCAGAGCATATGCCCTTGCCTTTTTTTCCAGCTCATTTATGTTCATGAAATAAAACAGAAAAAAGGATTAATAAAAGTTGTTGTAATCTTAAAAACTACCGTCAAGATCTTCTTCAACAACTAAATTATAAGCATCTCCTCCTGGACTTACACTCTCATCCGCTCTCCTAAACCAGCTATTAAAATGTTTCTCATCTGCCTCGTGGCGGCCAAAGCATCCAAGATTGCTGCAGAATACATCAACTTCTGCATCTCCTTCATAATCAAAAAACGCTCCATACCCCATGGAATTCACGAAAAAGATTTTATATCTTCCTCTTGACGGATCTCTTGGTGGAGAATACTCTATTAAAAGAATTGGAACATTATTCATATTAAATTCAAGAATTCTTCTTTCATGAGTAGGGGAGTAGGGGATGAATATCTCCTCACAGAGATAATTTCATTGTCTGACGCATGCGATGTGTGTAAAGGAGTTGTTGCGGTCATAAATGATAAAAGACCAATCCCAAGAATCTCTCTAAGACCTTTCATGCTTTTCATTATTAGAAGAGGCTTATAAATATTTTATTATTGAAAATACATGTTAGCTTCAATTGATGGACTTTAACAGAAAGTTGCTCAATGATCTCAGAACATTTAAATAAATCTTCAATCTTTTTAATTGATATGAAAAGAAATAAAGAAATAGAAAAATTACAAGAAGTTTTTGACCAGACTTTAAAGATTA
>JALUUW010000006.1 GCA_027021195.1 Candidatus Pacearchaeota archaeon
ATTGAAACCGGGATGTCTTCAGACCCTGAAATGAACTGGCGAATTAGTGAGCTTAATGACAAGGCTATAGTAAGCTTTTCAGACAGCCACAGCTTCTGGCCTTTCAGGCTCGGAAGAGAGGCAACTATTTTCAAAAAAACAGATTCTTACATGGAGATTATCAGGCAGATAAGGGAGAATGATTTTATTGCTACAATTGAGACAGACCCTGCTTATGGAAAATACCATTTTGACGGCCACAGGAATTGCAGTTTTTCGTGCTCTCCGGAAAAAACAAAAGAGCTAAACGGCATATGCCCTGTATGCAAAAGCCCCCTGACTATTGGTGTTGAAAGCAGAGTAGAGAGCCTTGCAAATAACCCTCAAGGATTTAAGCCAAAAAATGCAAAACCATTTTATAAGCTTCTTCCCTTGCATGAAGTTATTGGATTGTCAATTGGCTCAAAAATGGATTCTAAAAAAACATGGGCTGTTTACGATTTTTTAATAAAGGAGTTTGACAGTGAGTTTGAAATTTTGCTTCATGCCTCTAAAGAGGAATTATTAAGCAAGAACGTCGACGATAAATTGGCTGATTTGATTTTAAAAAACAGGGAAGGGAGAATAAAAGTCAAACCCGGATTTGACGGAGAGTATGGGATGGCAGTAGTTGAAAACACAGGAAAAAAAGAAAAGCAGAGGACTTTATTCTGATTTTGGAGCATCCCTTACCTTGACAAACTTATAATGAGCATCAATTGTTTTTTCTTTTGATTTGCATTTTGGGCAGGTATTTTTTAAAGTATAAATCTTGCACTGAGAGCACTTTTTTAGCTTCACTTGAGATTCATTATATATTCTTTTAATCTTGAGTGAAAAGATGTTGTGAAATGCTTTTCAAGCTCTTCTGGAGAAACCCATTTCAACTCAACAAGGTCATCTGCAGGCTTTTCCTCTCCTCCAAAAACCTCGCATAAGAAGTATATTGAGAGAAATTCCGGCTTTTCAGGATATGTATTTGCAAATATTGACCCAAGATTTTTTACATCAAGCCCTGTTTTCTGCTTTATTTTTTCCTTTAGGATTTTATCAATGTCTTCTCCATATGAAAGCCTTCCTCCGGGAAAACACCATTTTAATTCAGGAGTTATTGGATTATTCTCTCTTCTTCCTATTAAAATTTTTCTTGTTTTTGGATCAAAAATAACTCCCAACACTAAAACATTGAATGTCTTTTGGCTTGCAGCCTGCATATTGCTGTTCTCCATGTAAATAAGATTTTTAATATGTTTTTAAGTGTTTTGATTTTGCTTTTTTCCTTGAAGGTAGTTATTGGTTATTCCATTTACTTCTCTTTAATACTAAATTCCATCCCGTTATTTTTTGCTGCTTTTTCAATTTCACTTAGAATGCTTCTAAGTTTGTGGTCTGCCGCTTTCAAGTCATCTGCCTCTGCCTTAATTGAGTATCTTCCTGCAGAAACATACTTTACTTCAGCATCTTTGATGTTTTCTTGTGAAAGAATCTTTTTTATGAGATGCAGTCCCCCGGAGTCTGTTGTAGTGAGAGAGAAATCCTTTCTGATGATTGCTGCCTTCTGCTTTTGCTCTTTTAAGACTTCAATGATTTTTTTTGCCTCGTCTTTTCCAACAATCTTTTCAAATTTTTCAGGATTTCTTTTCGCCTCTTCAAGAAAATCATATATGCTTCCCTCTTGCTTTATCTTTTCAATTACTTCTTCTGCCCTGCTTCCGAGCATGCTCTTTAAAACACTCACATAACTTCTTTCCTGTTTTTGCTGTTCAAGAACTTCTTTTCTCTCTTTTCCAGTAACCCTTCTCAATGAGAGGTCTATATTTCCTCCAGAAGATATTCTGAGAACCTTGCAGACAATCTTTTTTTTCGGCACTACGTAATCCCTTAAATTCCTTATTCTTCCAGGAGCAACCTCGCTCATTATTATGCTCCCTTCAACTTCCTTGTTTCCCAAGTCTATTTTTACAAAAACCACAGTTCCAACTATCCTGTCCACAGTGCACATTACAACATCTCCTACTTCAAGGTTCATGGTTTAGAAAGAGAATAAAGGGTTTTAAAGCTTGTGATAATCCTGGCTAGATGTAATTTTAATCCGTTTGCCTCAGAAGCCATCTGTTTTGCCTGTTTGTGAAAAATGTATGAGATGGTCACCTTAAAATAATCCTTAATTCTTCTATTTTATCAAGTAATTTTTCCCCTTTTTCTGTAATCTCATAACTTATATTCCTTTTCCCAATATCTTTTCTTTTTATGAAGCTGTTTTTGGAAAGATATTTCAGAACTTTCTGCAGAGTGGTGTGGCTTACTTTTGTTTTTTTGAACATTGTTGCATATCTTGATTTTTCTTTGCTTAATATTCTTAAAACATCAAGAAGACACTTCATCTCCTGAGATTTGAATATCATGCATCGGAATAGCAATGTTTATAAATAAAGGATGCATCGTTATATCAGTGTATCATCAAAAATGGTGAAAAATATTCAGTTTAATATATCTTTTTCAAACAGGGCTCTTTACACATTAATAGCTGCTGTAATAATAATTATTGCAGGGATTGGAGTTTATGCCTACAACTCTGCTTACAATAATCCTGCTGTTTTTGGGCATTCAGCAAACGAGATTGAAGAGGCTGACCCGACTGTTCCTGATTCTGTAAAAGACGGTGTTGACTGGAGCGAGATTACTGGAATTCCTGCAGGATTTGCAGACGGCATTGATGATGCAGGTGGAAGCGGAGGCGGGAGCCTTGGTTTTGGAGAGTGGGAAAGAAAATCAGCTGATACTGTTTATCAGGCAGCAACTGATGGTTTTGTGCTTTCTTATACTCCCAGCTGCCCTTATTGTGCGTATGATATTTATGGCTATACTGATAGCAACAATCCTCCTACAACATTACGCGCAAGACATAAAACTAGTGCAGTTTATGCTGAAGATCCTTCCCAGTTTATTATGATGCCTGTGCGAGAAGGAGATTACTGGAAGGTAACAGGCTCTCCTGAGGTTGTTTACTGGATACCTTTGATTGGCGGAGGGAGCACTTCTCAGCAATTTAAACAAGATGATTGCTATAGAATCTCTTATACTATTCCGGAAGTAAGATGCAAAGTAGGATATTATGTTGCAGGAAGCTGGGATGATGGCGGAGGATATCAAGGGGATAATGGCATGATTTGCTGCAGATGATTTCCTGAATGCAGATGCAACGGGCATATGTCAGTTGATTCTACACACGTTTGAATAATAATCCCTCTTTAAACCCTCACAATCTCAATTTCCAAACTCTTTTTTAGAGTATTTATGAATTCTTCCTCTTTTTCAATAGGTATTAAGCAGCCAGCAGCAAATTCATGCCCTCCAACCTCTCCGCCTGTCTGAGTTATAACTCTGCTCAATATCTCTCTGACATTTCTTCCAGCTCTTCCGACATTTCTTGCAGATATCTTTACGCTTTTGTTGTCTTCATCATGGGCCATTGCCACAATTATTGTCCCTTCGCTGTATAATGGAGAGTTTGCCAGGATGCTCGCAACAGTCCCTATTATGGTGTCTTTTATTTCCTTTTTTGCATTAATTATCACAAATCCCTCTCCCTCTATTTTTTCTGCCTCATGTATGAATTTCAATCCAGAAAGAATGAATTGCTTGTATTTTATGTGAATTGCCTCTGCTCTTTTTTTTGCCTTGGGAATTTCCATGCAGAGCTGAATTGCTGTATGGCTTTCACCAAGCCTTGAACATGCGTTAATCATGGCACTTATCTCCCTTGCATCTTCAAGCTTATTGAATAGCTTTACAAGAAAGATATCTCCTATAATATCTGCGCTTTGAGACTTTGGCTTTTGCATTCTTAGAAGGATTGCAGTAACTATTTTTGACATCTCGTCTTCGTTCAATTCAATGAGGCTTTTGTATTTTCCGTTTTTTGGCTTTATTCCTGTTTCTCTGAGCAATTCAAGAACTCCGTTTGCATCTCCTGTTACTCCTGGAATATATGGGTTGGAGCAATACTCAAGAACCCTGTTTAAAGGCCTTGTAGAAGGGTAGATAAGAAGCCCCCTCTTTTTTTTAACTTCGCTGTCATTTAATATGCCATTATTTAACTTGTCAATTTCTTTTTCAAGCATGTCTCCAATCATTCCTATAATAGCAAGCTTTGCTATTTCTTTGTGTTTTGGATTAAGCTGACTGCAGAATAAATATGTAAGACCTGAGCTGCTGATTTTCTGCCTGTCATGAAGCT
>JALUUW010000007.1 GCA_027021195.1 Candidatus Pacearchaeota archaeon
AGGACTTCTGATTTCATGGCCTTTTCGTATAAAGGGTCAAATATGTCTGCCTGTCCTCCTTGCCACCTTATATTTGAGCTCCCTGGAGGGCATACTGCTCCATCATAAATGCTTTTTACATTATACGGCTTTTTCATGGCCCATCCTGAAAGCTGCCACGTCTTCTCTACAGGAAGCCTTTTCGAGAGTCCTCTGTCTTCGTTTTCATATCTATAGGAATACATCCCGGCTGAATTAAATCCCCATGAATCAAATCTCCGAGTGATTGCCTCTGCCCACTTGCTGTAGCTTTCATATTTATTAAGGATTGATTCTTTAAGGTATGCTCTTTCGTATATCTGGTTAATTACTGGCGAAACTGTAAATTCTTTTGTAACTATTCCTCTGATATAGTATCTCGGCTCAGAATCCTTGCCCTCTATTCTTGTCTTCTCAAAGTCAGAAGGGATTTTGCCTTTCGACCACCACGAGATCCTGTTTGCTTCTTTTTGATTCCAAACTCCAAATCCATCAGAGTTTGGAGCAAGCCATCCTCCAATATCAAGATTATAGCTTTTATCTGCATTTATCTTCTCTCCTCTTGATGGATTTCCATCCCCGTTAATAAGCTTCCAGCCTTTTGAAGTTGAGTAATACCATTTTACATTTCCCCCTTCTCCAAGCTGATTAGCCCAGAAATAAGTATGGGCGATCTTTTTTCTGTCTCCTATATAAATTTCATCACCTATTTTTGACAGGGTTTTGTTTGTTAATGCATGAATTACGTCTTTTTCAATAGAGTTTTCAGCAGCTTTTTTAAGGTTCTCTGAGAATTTTCCTGAAGAGTCTCTCAGATAAACAGCGTCATATGACAGAAATCCCCCGTTTCCTCCGAAATCAGTTGTATCCACCATACTGACGGCTTTTATGAAAATGGGATTTCCTAATGGAGTGATAATCCACCATCTTTTCCCTATTTTTTCTGTGTGGAATTTTCCAGTCGAGTTGCCGGATATTCCGCAATTACTGCACCCTCCATACATGTCATATTTTATTTCCACTATTGGAAGAGTTGTTATGCTTGCGGCAGGAGATTTGCTCTCTTCAACTCCTTTGTAAGCGGAAATCTGATAGAGGTATGTCTTGGAAGGCGCAAGCCCGCTGTCTGAATAATTCAATCCCGAAGTTTTTCCAATATATTCTCCGTTGCGGTAAATAAAGAATTCAACATCCTCTACCTCTTCATCCACACTCCACAGTATCTCCACTTCATAAGGTGATTTTGCCTTTAAAGTTATATTTACTATAACTGGAATCTTCTTCTGGCTTTCATTATTTTTCCCAGCATCTTTTCTACTTTTGCTTTTTTCTGAGCTGGATGTTTTTCCATCATCATTCCCTTTAACATAATCCCTGCTGCTGGTATACACAACCTTCCCTTCAATCTCCTCATCTAATTCTTCTATTTTTACAAGAGGCGAGATTGATATTTCTATTATTTCAGAAACATTTATTTTTTTGAGATGAATAGTGAATTCCATCCTTTCTAGTTCTTTAATACTCGTATTCCTTTTTACCTCTTCTATGTCTGTACCATTGCTGAATGTGAATTTTATCCCAGTCAAGTTTCCATATCCAGGGTTTCTTTTTACCTTTAGAGTAATGTTATTTGAAGACGCATTTATCAGTATTTCTTTAATGTCCGCATCAATTGACATGGGACTCATAATTTTTTCTTCTGCCTTGTCTGGAAAAGTGTCTTTTACAATAATGTAGATAACTCCCGTTACAACTATTATCAGGAAAATCAGAATCAGATGTATTGCTTTTGGGAAATTACCTCTTTTTTGCATGCATTATTCTAAAGAAATACTTTTTTATAAAATTATGCTGAAACTTTCAATAAGCCAGCAAATGCAGATACTCTCTCCAGAGTTATTTAAGCTTTTCAAGCCTGTTTATAAAATCATTTATGAACTTTCTGTGATGTTCTCTGTCTCTTATGTCTTTTATTGTATAGAATTCAACTCCATTTATTTCATGCTTTTCTGTCTTTACATCTGATATTAATCTGTCTTTTATCTTACCACTTAAATAAATCTCTCCTTCTGACAATGAAGCAATCTTTTTTGATTTTATTATCGCTCCTCCTACGCTCATAAACTTTAAGACATTTGATTTCACATCACTCTTTGCAACTATTTCCCCGTAATTCAGGGATATCCCGAAATCCACTTTTTGCTTAAATATCCTGTTGTGCTCTGACAGCACCCTCTTAATCTCCTGAGCAATTTTTACAGCTGTTTTCTCATTTTTGAATGTTCTTGTTGAAACAGGAGCAAGTATAAAGAAGAAATTATCCTGATTTTCATATACAAATGCCTTATTCTTTTCAGCAATCTCTGCTATTTTTTTCATAGTTTCTTTTACGCCTTCAGTATTTGACTCTATTTCTTTTTTGTTTTTTATTTTAAGGCAGACAATGCTTGCATCCTGCCTCTCTCCTTTAAGGGACAATGAGAATTCAGCCATGTTTTTAGAATTAATAATAGGTTCTTTTTTAATATTGGAATTGGTTTTTTTTCTTTCTTTTTTTCTTGTTCTGATGTATCCGAAAAAACTTCTCTTATACCCTTTCCGGAGTATCATAAAAAACACAAATCCGAGAACAGATGTGATGAAAATCCACACTATTGGATACCTCATTAAGCTCACTGCCCCAGAGGCTTCTTTAACATCCACTTTTTTTCCAGTAAGGACAGCCATTCCAGTGCCTATGCTTTTTCCATTTTCTATGACTTCAATTTTGTATTCTCCGTCAGGAGCCTTTAGAGTGTATTTCCGGGTTTCATCAACATCAAGGCTTATGTTTAATTCTCTTGTTTCGTTCCCTATCTTTACAACGATAATTTTGCTGTAAGGGATATTTCCGATATTCGTTATGATGAGTGTTTTATTAATCAACTCTGTTTTTATTTTTTCTTTTTCCTTTATGCTGAATGCCGCTTCGCTTGTTAATTCGCCTGAAACAGCCACTACTTTCCATTCTGCAGGGGGCTCGTTATAAGGTATTGCAAATTCCATGAACTCTTCGGTTTTTTTCTCTTCTTGCTTCAAGATATTCCCTTCCTTGTCTTTTATTTTTATAACTGCTCTTGAGTCTATTTTCTCTCCGGTCTGGTCGCGAAGTATTGCTTTGGCTTTTAAATTTGCTCCTGGCTCCACTTCAGGGCTTTCAAAGGCTATCTCAAGGCTTGTAGGAACCTGCGTTACAAGAATATTATAATCCAGAAACCCTTTGTTGGTTATGTTCCCTTTTGCTCCTTCTTCTTTTTCATAGACATCCAGCCTTACAGTGTAAGGCCCTGCTTTTGTTTCTTTTGGAAGGGAAAAGTTGATGAAGAAATATCCAAGATTTACTGTATCTAAAATCTCTATGCTTTCAGGAAGGTTTTCATGGGTGATGCTTAGCTTTATGAATCCTTCAGCCAGGTTTCCGCTTTCCTTTTTTGCCCTCCCTTCAATAATAATCTCTTCTTCAGGGGCAAACTCTTTTTTTTCAGTTTTCATTTCAATTTCTATAAGGTTAGAAACATCAAATTCATTTGTCAGGACATAGTCTTCTCCCAATGTTGATTTTATTCTGCATGTTCCAACAGGCCTTCCAATTAAATTCTCTGTCAACGGTATTGAAGGGCTCAGCTCTTTTTCCTCTCCGGCACTTAGAGATATGTACTGCTTATGGATTTCAGTCTGTTTCCCATCGCAAATAAGCTTTAGCGATAGAAAGTTATCTATTACTGCAGAAGTGGTTATTTTAAGGGGAAGAATAATAACTTCGTCAAGGTTGTAGAGTTTTTTTGGCTGCTGGATTATTATTATATCTGCGGATGCAAGCGAGATTAAAGAAACAGCCATCATTACGATAATTAGTGGAAATAGTATGCGCCTCATTTTAGGTTTTATATGACATTCTCAATTAAATATTGTTTATAAATTTTCTCGTGAAATTCTGGCTGTTTTTATTTGCCCATGTAAGGTTTAAAAATACTGCCGGCTTTGTTTAGAGATGCCAAAAGAAAGCGCAAAAGTAACTCCTTGGGAGGTTTCAGGAAGGGTTGATTACGAAAGGCTTATCAAGCAGTTCGGGGTTTCAAGGCTGGATGACAAAATTATTGAAAAGATAGGAAAACATGCCAAAGAAGTGCATTTTATGATAAAGAGGAAGATATTTTTTGCACATAGGGACTTAAAATGGCTGTTTGATGAATATGAAAAGGGAAATAAATTCTTTCTTTATACAGGAAGGGGGCCTTCTGGAAAAGTCCATTTGGGGCATCTGGGAACATGGATTTTAACAAAATGGCTGCAGGATAGATTTAATGCCGAGTTGTGGTTCCAGTTTACAGATGATGAGAAGTTCTTGTTTAATGACAAGCCTTATGAAGAAATACAGAGATGGACTTATGAAAATATGCTGGATGTCATTGCTTTAGGGTTTGACCAAAAAAAGACGCATTTTATAATTGATACAAAACATGCCAATCTGCTGTATCCCGAGGCAATTAGATTTGCCAAAAAAATCAGTTTTTCAACTGTCAAAGCTGCTTTTGGATTTACCAACGACAGAAACATAGGAGAGATATTTTATACAAGCATGCAGGCAGTTCCCGCAATAATTCCGAGTGTTTTAAGGAAGAGAAACATTCCCTGCCTCATTCCTCTGGCAATTGACCAAGACCCTCATTTCAGAGTGGCAAGAGATGTCTATCCAAAGCTGGGATATTACAAGCCAGCTATTATTCACGGGAGATTTTTGCCTCCTTTACAGGGAATTGACGGGAAGATGTCTTCAAGTGAAGAATTGACAGCAATCTACACAACAGACTCTCCGAAAGAAGTTGAAAGGAAAATAAAGAAGTATGCTTTCTCTGGAGGGCAGGCGACAATTGAAGAGCACCGAAAAAAGGGAGGAAATCCTGACATAGATGTAAGCTTCCAGTATCTTAGAATGTTTTTTGAGCCTGATGACAGGAAGCTTGAACAAATCTATAATGATTACAAATCAGGAAAAATGCTGACCTCTGAATTGAAGGAGATTTTAGTTGGCAAAATAAATTCTTTTTTGAAAGAACACCAGAAAAAGCGGGAAAAAGCAAGAAAACAGGTTGATAAGTTTTTATTTAAATCTTAATTTCCCTTATTTCAAACCCCAAAAACTATTCCCGATAAGAGCCTATCCAGGCATCCCATGCAGGCTTTTCATTAAACTTTTTATCAACTAATCCCTGGCTGTTCCAGAAGCTGAATGTAGGGTCTCCAGGGCTTTCAAAATCATTAACACTCCACCACGTAATAACATTAATCCCTCCCTTTAAGGCTTCGTTATGAAGCCAGTTTACAAACTCTTTCTGCTGCTCCAAGCTTCCAGGCAAAACCCCCTCGCTTGCAGAGGACCAGCTTGTTTCTGCAATATAAACAGGCTTTTTGGTGTTATATGCCTTTTCCAGATAGTTTTCAGGAATATCGCTGATTTCTGAGTAAAACTGCCAGGGATAAAGGGACAGCCCCAAATTAATATTGTCATTAAAGTAATCAAACAATTCCAAACTCTCTGATTCCGGAGCTGAGCGAATCAGCCTGTCATATTGCACAGAAACATATATGAAAGTATCTGGGTAAAGCTCCTTCAACTCTTTTGATACTTCATTAACAGCATCTGCATATGCGATGAATTCTGAAAGGTTTTTTAGATAGAGCGTATCTACTTCAACTCCCAATCCAAGATATTCCGGCCTGTACTTTTCCATAAGGGACAAAACAAAATCAGCGTAAGCCTTTCTGACACTCTCATCTTTCCAGCTAAGGGAGCTGTAGGCGACATTAGAAGGGAGGGCAATGGTCGTCCTGTCATCTGGATTTGTTACATCAATATAAAGGGAAATATTCAGGCCCTTTTCCCTCGCTTTTGCAATCCCCCTTTCAAACAAAGAGACTGCAAAAGGCTCGTCAATTCTGCTCCATAAGGCAACTGCCAAATAAATGTCTGCTCCTTCTGAAATTTTGTCAACAGAATTGTCAAGAATCTTTTCCATGCTTTTTTCGCTTTTTCCAAAAGGAACTGCTCCGAAAGAAAGGGAATAATTTCTCTCTGCTAATTTTTTTGAAGGAGGCTCAACTTTTTTATTATCTCCAAAAAAGGCTATAAGGGCTAAAAACACAAGTATCAAAATTAATATAAGTTTTTTGCTCATTTTTCAAGTCCAAAATCCATTATTCAAAATTCAGGTGAAGGGCCTTTTTCTGAACCTGCAGATAGATTTTCTCTGAAGGCTTAATCTTCTTCTAACATTGAAGCAGGCTTCTTTTGATTGTTGCTCTTTTCCCTATTTTAATTCCTTTTTTTATCTCAAAAGAGCGGATTTCTGTTGAGTGGTCTGTTCCCCTCATTTTCAATACCTCCATAAACCTTTCTCTTTTATTGTCTATATTTATAAAGTAAAAGAGGGTTATGCTGTCTGCCTCAAATTCAATTGAAGATATTCCTTTGTCTTCTTTGTCTGAAGGGTCATACTGGACTGTAAATAATGTTGTGCAGTTCCACTTCCTTATTATGTCAAAGAGCCCGAGAGTTGCCTGCCTTTTCGACAGCTCGTCTTCAAACAGAAGAGAGAAGCTTGTGATGCTGTCAACCACCATTCTTTTTATTTTATGCTTGATGACAATTGCTTCAATTGCCCCTCCACCTTCATCCAACATCATCTTGACTTTTTCAGGAGAGTACTCCAGGAATATGAATTTCCCTGATTTTTCAGCCTTTTCCAAATCCCATCCGAACTTTTTCATGTTTTCATAAAAACCTTCCTTTTTCTCTTCAAATGTAACATAAAGCCCTGTTTCCCCGTTTTTTATCCCTTCCATTAAGAACTGCATTGCAAAAATAGTTTTTCCGCTGCCACCTCTTCCTGCAATAAGGTTTATTGACTCTCTCTCAAAACCCCCTTTAATCATTCTGTCAAAAACAGGAATTCCTGTCTTGGCTCTTCCCTCTTTTGAGCGCTTTTTTGGCATGGATGAGTTTGTCTTAATGGGGATTTTTCTTGAAGGCTTCTTTTTCTTCTGATTCTTTTTTCGAATAATTTTTTTTCTGCTTTTTTCTGCTTTTTTGCTCATATTACTTATAATAAGTCCTTTCTTTTAAATATTTCCTGTCAAAACAAAGACATTGCATCAAGCAGTATTTTTGACAAGAGCGTTCTTACCACAAAGAAAATTCCCAGGCTGAGGACAACTAATGGGAGAAACAGGTTCAATCCTGCTTTTCCCTCTCCTTTATTTACGAGCCCAATGACCATGCTCGACACAAAGTCAGTTATAATCATGAAAATGATTGAGAAATATATTATGAAATTAAGGGAGATTGAAATTTCGCTGAAGGTAAAAGGCAAATCCATTTGAGAGGAGCTTAGTTCAGGCATTCTCGAAGTAAGGCCAATCACTATCTCGACAAGAACAGAGCTTAAGCCAAAGAGTACAGGGGCTCCCATTCCGACTGCGGCAAATATGAATATCACATACATGAGAATGCTTGACGCTGTTTTTTTCTCAATAATCTCCTTTTCCTTCATGTTTCTTGAAGTCTGGTCAAGAAGATCAGATATGTTTCCCCCTGTTTTTAATCCAGAGGTTATGAGCATAATTACTTTTGATATTTTTTCAGAGTTGATTCTGTCGCTCATTGACTTTAAAGCATAGATTATGTCTTTTCCAGTGGCTATTTCTTTCCCTGTTTTTAGTATCTCTTTGTCAAGAGGCTCGAATTCAGGCCTTGCAGAGAGCAAAAATGCCTTATCTATTGTTATCCCCGACCTAAGATTGCTCGCCATCAGAGATATCACGTCAGGAAATATCTTTTCCATATTCTTTACCCTTGCGCTTGCTTTCATGCTCACTTTAAGGTAAAAGAAAATATTCATAAGGATAAAAACAAGAGGGGAGTAAAGCATATTTATCTTTAGAAAGTAGAACAAGCTTGACGAAATTATCATCACTATTACAGAAATTCTGAAGACTGAATTGTGGTATTTTTCAGGAGGGATTTTTATGCCTGCGTTTTTTATATTTCTTTCATAAGTTTCCCTTAGTTTTTTTGGATAGAATTTTAAAGTGTTCATAATAAAGTGGGCCTTTTTGATTTAATTATTCCGAGAAACATTATTTGCATAAATATCACTGAGCCCGCAATCAAAAAAAACATAAGGTGCACTATTCTGCTTTCTATGTTTAATATTGACGATATTATAATAAGGAAGGTTACCCCTAAGGAAGGGAGTATGACTGCTGCCAGCATGTAGAACATAATCAAGGGGTTTAGTTTGCTTCCGTATCCCTGAATCTGGATGGCCTGCTCTGCATTCAGCATCCTTATCCCCTCTTCTATTACGATTCCTATATCGCTTCCGGCCCTCATTCCGTTGCTCATCTGCCATAAGACTCTCCTGAAATACTCTGAAGTGTTCATCTTTCCGTATTTTTCTATAGCTTCAATCTGGGGCATTCCAGAGCTTATTTCTTTTGTTATTTTTTTGAATTCTTCGCTTACCTCTCCGTAATCTGAATTTGAAATGTTAACCATTATCTCAAATATCGGGACTCCTGAGTTAAGCTGCACCATCATATCCTGAAGAACAGGTATGAGGTTCTTTTCAATATTCCTCTTTTTATTAAGGGAGAATATTCTCGGATAATTTATTTGATTGAAGAAAACAAACCCTGATATGAGAAAAGCAGACCCTACTCCAATGAGATATGAGTAATTTGCCCCTAATATTGCAAGGATAAAAGTGAGAATCGCTGAGAAAAAAAGCATATTTATCAGAAAACACCTGTAACAGATAGAGAGATACTGCCTCCTGTTGATGGGCTCTCCAGTATTCCTGAGGTATTCGTCAAGCTTTCCTCTTTTCATCCCGGCAAACCTGATTAAAGATTTGCTCTTTCTCTTTAAGACTTCTGTGTCTGAGAATGTAAAGGGTATTCTGAATTTCATCTTGAGCTGATACCATCTTTGTTCTTTGTTCCGGTTATTTTTTCTGCATGGTTGTGCTTCATTATTGACATTAGCTCTTCTCTGTTGGTGTAATAAAGATTCATCGCTTTTCCTATTGAGTTAAGGTCGCTTACATCATTTTTTATCATCCACTCAAGAATCCTCTTTTTTTTCTCAATATCCTCATTTATCTCTATTTCAGACATTCCTGTATGCCTGCTTAACTCATCAAAGAAAGACAAGCTTCTGTTGTGGGATGTAAACTCGTCTTTTTCAGGAATCCATCTGTGGAGGATGTTTGCTGTAACTCTGTCTTTTCCTGGAATGAATTCTGCCAGCTGAAACACTCTTCGTATGCCGCTCTTTCTGTCTCTGAACATGACTACATTAAGGTTTACGCTATTCAGCATTGTTGGGGGAATATTTATCGGAGGGTTAATTAACCTCCTTATTGTTTCATTTGCAGTGTCTGCATGCACAGTCGCATAAACTGAATGCCCGGTATGCATTGCTTCAAACAACACTTCTGCCTCTCTCTGCCTCCTTATTTCACCAAGAATAATCCTGTCAGGCCTCATTCTCAGGGAATTAACAAGGAGGTCCAGCATTGAAACCTCTCCCTTACCTTCTGGATTTGGAGACCTTGTAACTAACGGGCACCAGTAAAGGAACTCCGGCAGCATGAGCTCTCTTGTATCTTCCATACTGATAATCCTGTGGTTTGGAGGGATAAATGGCATGCACGCATTCAGAAAAACTGTCTTTCCTGCAGCAGTGCCTCCTGAGATTAAGACATTCATTTCATATTCTATTGCAAGCCATAAAAGCGCAGCAACGTCTTTGCTTACTGTGTTATTTTTTATCAGATCCACGATTGTCCATGGATCTCTTGAGAATTTTCTTATTGTTATTGTATTTCCTTTTGTTGCAATCGGGTAAAGCACTGCATTTGCCCTGTCTCCTGTTATTACATGGGCGTCAAGCAGGGGAGTAAGGACGCTTATCTGCCTTCCAACCCTTCTGGCAATTATGTTTGCATAGTTGTTTATTTCCCCTTCGGATTTAAGGAAAATATTTGTAGGAAGCCATCCGTATCTTTTGTGATACACTCTGACCGGCTCTTTGCTGCTTACAATTACTATCTCTTCAAGGCCAGGATCATTAATAAGAAACTCTATTTTTCCAAGCCCCATCATTTCCTGCATTAATATTCCCACGAGAAAATCCTCTGTTTCTTTTTCAATTCCAGGAACCTTTTCCCTCAACAGGCTGCAGGCATCTGACATAAACCTCTCTTTTATTTTTGAGATTGACTTCTCATCAACAATTTCCCCTACGGCTACACTTGTTACAGAAACAAGCTCATTCCTTACTTCATCAAGAAGAGCCTGAGTCCCTATGTCTATTTTCGGTATGAAAAGGTTGTATGTAAATCCGCTTTCCCCTGTTTTTATTTCAATTGTTACTTTTGCCTTGTCTATTACCAGCTGATAGCTTTCCTTCACACTTCCTACTTTTTTGGCTTCTATGCCCTTTCTGACTTTTCTTTTCAAATGCGGCAGGGCTGTTTTAATCACAGCTTTTTCATTTTCCCTTTTTTTCTCCGGCTTTTGCACCGGCGCCTTTGCCTGCTTTTCTCTTTTTGTCCCCTTCCTGTTCTTTTTCTTCTGTTTTTTCATTTTCTTTTTCAACATTTCTTTCATTTATTTTTACTTCAGGATCAGTAAAGGCAGGATATTCTATTTTAACAAGCTCGTGATTCTCAAGTATTTTTGCCCACTCAAGCGCCTTTTCTTTGGATATTTTGAATAACTTTGAGATTGTAGTAATGCTTAGCGTTTTTTTGTTTTTCAAAATGCCGTACAGAATGTCAAGGTCTGTTTCTGATTTCTTTTTTTTCTTTTTTACTATGGAATATTCCTCTTTTGTCAGCTTTTCTTTTTTGTGCTTTAGAAACCGCGAGTATGCTAAAATAAGGATTAGCAGGAGAATGAACCATTGAACAATAAAAACAACTAAAGATATGTCTCCTTTTGACGGAATTCCTGGGAGGTCTTTTATAAACATTCCATAGATTGAAGAAGGCCTGTTTTTCCCGTCAAGGAATGAAATCATATTCAGTGCTGACAGGATTAGCACAAATAATACAACTCCAAAAAATCCTCTTTTTCCCACCATGAGCTTATTAAAAGCATTTATATAATCTTTTTATTTTAATAGAAAATTAGTTATATAAATCTTACTAATAAAACAGGATGGCGTTCAGAATGAAGGGCTTCAGAAAGAATAAGAGGGCGCAGGCAGGAGTAGAGTACATGATTATTGTTGGGTTCATCACTTTTGCTCTTACAATTGTTCTCGGCCTGGCTGTCTTTTATTCAGGCCAGATAAAAGACCGCATTAAGTTAAACCAGATGGAGAATTTCGCCATTCAGCTCATCAACTCAGCAGAATCTGTTTTTTTTGCAGGCGAACCGAGCAAAACAACCATAAGGCTCCATCTTCCAGAAGGAGTAAAAAACCTTGAGATAAATTCCAGCTATCTAATAGCAACAATTCAGCTTAGCTCTGGAGAGAATGTGAGGGCATATAAAAGCAGAGTTCCAATAAAAGGCAACCTGACTTCTGGAGAAGGAATAAGAAAGCTGACTTTAGAGGCAAAAGAAGATTTTGTGCTGATAAAGTAATTTAAAGCAGCATGCGAAAGAAACAAGGAAAACTTTTTTTACCCTATTCTTCATTTTTTTGCAGAATTCTAATGTAGTGCAACTACTCTTTTACAGGAATTTTTCTTGGAAAGTTTTAAATATATGATTCTTCTGATTTAGATATAAAAAAGAGACATCAAATAATCAGTTACTTACATTATACTTATCCACTGCAAAATTATTTTCAGTAGTTCAATCAAAGGGGCATAAAAAAGAGATGGTTTATAAGAAATATATTAAAAAAAACGGAAAAATTTATGGTCCTTATATTTATAACAGCCGTAGGGTAAATGGAAAAGTCGTGTCAGAATATCTTGGACCTAAAAAAAAGAAAGATATTGATTACAAAAAAATTGCATGGATTTTTTTCGGGTTTTTACTTACAGTTTTTTTGGCTTACAGCTCTTTGTTTTTCGGAAGCCTTACAGGAAAGGCCACTCTTGGAATAGAGACAAATTATTATGAGGGCGAGAGCCTTGACGGGACTCTGAAACTTGTTTTATCGCAAGAAGAGCTAATTCCTTCTTCAACAAAAGTTGTCATAAGCTTGGACAATGCTTCTTATGAATATCAATTAAAAGATATTGTTTCTGACGAGCCGGTTGAAGGAGATTTTTATATTAAAGGAAGCGCAATTTCCGGAAGTGGAGAGGGATATGGCCTTGGAAAGAGCGAATTTTTTCCTGTAATTTATTTTACACTTAAAGTTTATTCTGAGGAAAATGAGAGTATTTCAGAAAAACCTGAAAAAGAAGTGATAGGGGGAAGAGGAAGCGAGGAAGGGGATTCAGAAGAAGAGCAAAAGGGAGGAGAGGCTAATTTCTCCCAGCCTGCTAAGAATATTTCAGAGAATAAGACTGAAGAGATTTCAGAAGAAGATGGAGAGCCAGGCGATAGTGATGCTGAGGGAAGAGAGACTGCAGAAGAACAGGAAAAAACAGAGACTGATGAAACTGAAAATCCAGAGAAAGAATCAGGGCAGGAGACAAAAACTGATGCAATTGAGAGTGAAAGCCAATCAAGCGAAAGCGCAGATAGCAAGAGCAGTCCAGAGCCAGCTTCAAATGAAGGGAATTCAGATTCTGAAAGCATTGATAATTCTGCAAGCAGCGGAGAAAATTCAGAAATTGCAGGCACTGAAAGTGCAGGAAGTTCTGCGGATGAAAGTTCAGAAAGCCAAAGCAATGATGGCAGTGGAGATGATGGCAGCAGTTCTCCTTCAAGCGATTCAGGAGCAGGCACTGAAAGTGCAGGAAGTTCTGCGGATACAAGCGGGGAAAGCGGTTCAGGAACAAGCGAAAGTTCAGAAAGCTCTGATTCAGGAGCATCAATTACTGGCGCAATTATTCTAAGCGCTTTTAAGCCAGTTTCTTCTTTTTTTCTTGGATTAACAGGAACAGGCCATGCTGTTTTGCAGGCTGAAGATGAGATTGAAGGAAAGATTTCACCAAATGAGTCTTTTACCTATAATCTTCCAGAAGGGAAGAAAGCAAAAATCAAGAAAGGAAGCGTAAAAACCGGCTCTGGAGAGATTCTTTCTGAGGAGGTGCTTGATTTAACAATTAGCAGAGGGCAGGTGGTTGTGACAGCTAATTATCCTGTGGAGAAAGATGCTGAAAAAGAAATCTTAATTGACCTACGGAAGCTAAATATTCCTGTAAAAGAAGGGGAATTAAGAGTGGTTCTTTCATATAATGAAACAGAAATTTTGAGCCTTAAAGAAACCATAAACATTCAGAAAGAGCCAGAGACTATTGAAAACCAAAGCACAATAAATGAAACAATTGCTGAAGAAAACCAGACCATTATGAATCTTACAGAGAACGCAACAATAATCAATAAGACAATAGCAAATGTCAGCATTGTCAATATCAGCGGAGTTAATATAAATATAACTACAGTGCAGTTAGGGGCTGTTATTAATAAGCCAGTTAAGTGGAAAAAGCAGATTAAGGCAAGCAATCAGACCAATATCACTGTGGAGCTGCCAAAAGAAGCAGCGAATATAACTGTTTTTAAGCTTACAGAAAAAGGGGTGAAAGAAGAGTTGGAAGAGGCAAATGAAACAGAGAAAGAAGGCATGAAAGAAGAGGAATATATTGAATCTATGAGAAATGAAACCAGCAAAACTCCGGAAAATGAAGAGGAGTCCAATAAAACCCATGATGCCGGAAATACAACTGGAGAGGATGATGAAATAGATGAGGTTAAGAAAGAAGCTGGGCAGGAAAATAAAACAGAATCTGATAGCAATTCTGAAGAGGAAATTAATATTAAAGGAAATATCACTAAGCCTGCAGAGAGGAAAATCAAAGTAAAAGAGAGGGTTGATGATAAAAAAGTCAAAATAACTTCCAGAGTTATGACTGGAGAAATCACAGCAGAAATTGAGCTGAAAGAGAGTGAAACCCCTTTTATCGCAAGATTTTTCAGCAAAGTATTCAGGGCTTTGACAGGAAGGGCTGTTCAGGTGCAGGAGCAGACAGAAGTCAAAGAAGTTGTTATTGAGGATAATGCAACAGAGTATGAGATTGAATATGTAACTCCAGGACCAACTTCCAGTGAAGAAAATACCTCCAAAGGAAAGATAATAACAATCTCGTCAGATGTGCATTATGAAAATATCCTGGCATATACTGTGCTTCCAAAAGAAGTTCCTGACTCATCAATCCGCTTGTACTGGCTTAGGCAGGAAAATTTTACAGATAATAAAACCGGAGAGATAATAATCAGAAATATAAAACAAGAAGTTCCTACATTGAGATATGATGTAAATAACAATTCTTTGATTGACTATATTGAGTGGATAGTTCCAAGCCTGAGCAACCAGACCTATGAGCTTGTTATTGAGATAACAAAAGCAGAGCATCTTGATTCAAACAGGACATTTATCTCTGATATTTATGAAGAAGTCAGGGCTCTGGATGGAAACTGGAGCGAGGCAATCAGAACAGGAGAGTATGTAAGAGTTGTTTTTGAGCAAAACCTGACAAAAGAGAGAGATATAACTGTCTATGCAAAAGCGTCCAATCTTTCTTCAAATATAAGCTATTCTTTGGAGGTATATCCTAAAGACAGCAATAACTCAATTGCAGTATTTGAAGATATTTTTGAAGAGAACTGGTACAAGGTTTATCTAACTAACCTGTCAGACAATGAAAGCTATGATACTTTTGACCTTCGGGTTGCTTCAGCTACAGGAAGCGCAGGAATAGAGTTTGACTATATTGTTGACCCTGCCTCAGGATATAACATCTCTTTTGCGGCTCCAACACCACCGAATGCAACAACAACCAGCAATACAAGCATAGAGATAAATGTGTCAATATCAAACGCATCAGACCTTTCAGAAGTTGTCTTCAACTGGAACGGAACAAACTACACTCTCTACAATGACTCTCTCCTTTTAATGTTCAACTTCAACAATGTCTCTGCTTTGGGAGAGAATGACACTTATGTTTTTGATGTTTCTGGAAGAGGAAACAATGGAACAAGAAAAGGTGATGCAAAGTTCAACATATCCGGAAAGCATGGAGGCTCTTTTGAATTTGACGGAAGTGGGGATTATGTTGATGCCGGAGCAGCATCATTGCTAAACCCTTTAACCAACAATTTCAGCATTGAGGCATGGATTAAGACAACAGCTTCTGGAGCTTCCCAGATAGCTGTTGCAAAAGGCACTTCCGGAACCACTCCTTTGTATGCCTTAACTTTAACTGCTACAGGAAGAGTCGGAAGCTCTATAGAGGATGATGCAGGCAATCCTGTAGACTCAACTGATGACGGGGCTGTTGTAAATGACGGGAACTGGCACCATATTGCCGCTGTTTTTGACAGAAGCGGAGGAACTATGACAAGATATGCTGACGGAGTCCAGACAGGAACAATAAACAACATTGCAGGAGTAACTGGAAGCGTCAACCCATCCCAATCTCTAATGGTTGGAGGCTGGGCTGCAGGAACTCTTTATTTCAATGGAAACATTGACGAAGTAAGAATCTGGAACAGGAGCCTTTCAGCAGAAGAAATCCAGCAGATGTATTTCAGCAATTTAAGGAAATACAACCAGACTCAATGGCATCTCTATGTGAACCAGAGCAAAAACTCAACTTCTGGGCTGGATGACGGAACTTACACTTACAGGGCTTTTGCGTCCGACAATCTTGGAAATGAAAATTCAACTGAGTTAAGGCAGGTAACTGTTGATTTGATTCCTCTTCAGGTTACAATAAATTTCCCTGCAAATACAACTTACACTGAAAGTGACCTTCCTCTTATATTCAATGTAACTCTGAATGAAAACGGCTCAGTCATGTATTCTCTTGACGGAGGGGCAAACAATATAACAATGTCCTCAACAGACAACAGAAACTTCAATGCATCCAACAACAGCATTGCAGACGGAAGCTACATATTCCAGGTTTATGCAAACGACAGCTTTGGAAACACTAACTACTCAGAATCAGTTGCATTTACATTTGAAACTTCAGCTACAACCTCATGCAGGAACCTTGATGCTCCTGGAGTAACCTACACGCTTCAAAACAATGTCTCTTCAGCAGGAACCTGCTTCAACATAACTGCAAATAATGTGACTCTTGACTGCAACAGTTACTGGATTAATTATTCTCAGTCAGCAGAAGGGTATGCAGTAGATATAACATCTCATAATGAAACTTCAATAAAAAACTGCAATATTGTTCAGGGAAACAGCTCAGTTCAAAATGCTTATGCCATTTATATTCATAATAATTCCAGAGGGAATAAAATTACAGGCAATAACATAACAACCAATGGAAACTATAGTTTTGGAGTTTACTTATATTCTTCAGCATACAACAACTCAATTTACAGAAACAACATAACAACAAGCGGAGAGACTGGAGGGTTTGGGATATATCTTTACCTGACATCTTATAATAATTCTGTTTACAGAAACAACATAACAACAAGCGGAAGCTATGGCCACGGAATATATCTTCGTTCAATATCTTACAGCAACAGAGTATATAACAACTCTGTTTCAACAAATGGGACATGGGGCTATGGAATCTATCTCCGCTCAACAGTTTACAACAATTCCATCTATGGAAATGTAGTGTCAACTACTCAGGACAACAGAAGCCATGGAGTAACTTTATACAACTCAGTTTACAGAAACTCAATTTACAATAACAGCATTACAACTCTGGGCGGAATAGGCCATGGAATGCTTTTGTCAACAGTTGTTTACAACAATTCAGTCTTTGACAATAATGTTCTTGTTACTGGGGAAGATGGAAGAGGGATTTATCTGTATTCCTCGGCATATAACAACTCTCTCTACAACAATGTCATAAATGCTACAATCAGCGATGCAATAAGAATTAATTCTTCTGGGTCAAATTATCCAGTGAATAATATATTCACAAACAACACAATAATTGACAATGGATGGACTCATTTGAACATTGCAGGAGAAAGCATCAACGGAACATACCTAATAGACCAGCCAATACTCAATTATTCAATTGCAGGAACAGGAGGCCTTGTTTATTTCAAGGACAGCAATTACGGAGAGATAAGATTTTTGGAGCCAATCAACGGCTCAGGAAGCAATTTAAGCAATGACGTGAGAATTGCAAAC
>JALUUW010000008.1 GCA_027021195.1 Candidatus Pacearchaeota archaeon
ACTCTCCTGAACAGACAGGGGCAGAAAAAAATAAAAGAGAGAGATATCATGTAAAAAGAAATAGGCATTCTGTAGATAAAGAATATATAGTAATTGATTATTTAGAAAAAGCAAGAGCCGAAAAAGGATCAACAGAAGATGCTTTTAGTGTTCTGTATTACCATTATAAGGATATTTTAGACAGTTGACTTTATTCTTAAATATCTAAATCTCTTTTTATAAATAAATTTATATATCTTCTTTAACTGGGATTTGCATTCTAAAGAGGAATCAAAATGAAAACAGACACAAAGATTTCACTGGTAAAAGGATTCAATGACTACACAGGAGATGAAGCTAAAAAAAGATCAAAGATAAAGAGAATTCTGGCTGAAGCTTTTGAAAAATACGGGTTTGAGCCTGCTGAAACTCCTGTAATAGAGTATGAGGAGTTTGTAAGAGGGGCTGAGAGCCAGGCACAGGATGAAGCTATTTCAGATATCTTTAGGCTTAAGGACAAAGGCAAAAGAAAGCTGGCTTTGAGGTATGAGTTTACTTTTCAGTTGAAGAGAATTGCAAAAAACAAAAAACTTCCATATAAAAGATATCAAATAGGCCCTGTATTTCGCGATGAGCCTGTTTCTGCAAACAGATTCAGGCAGTTTACTCAGGCTGATGCAGACATAATCAGCTCATCAATAAAGGATGAAGCAGAAATTCTATCCATGACCTCAGATATTCTAAATACTCTTGGAATAGATTTCACAATAAATGTAAATAACCGAAAAGTGTTAAATGAAATTCTTGAAGAGCGGGGAATAAAGAATAAAGAGCAAGTTATCAGGGAAATTGACAAGCTTGACAAGCTTCCGGAAAAATCAGTAAAAGAAAACCTGAAAAAGTATGGTGCTGAAAAAATATTATTAATTTTCAAAAAACAAGAATCTTATTTTAAAAAATATAATTCGTATAAAGAAATAGAAGAACTGAAAGAATACTGCAGGATTTATCGGGTTAATGTCAAGTTTTCCCCTTCTTTGGCAAGAGGCTTGGCTTATTACACTGGAAATATTTTTGAGATTAAAACCTCTTCTTTTAAAGAAGCAATCTGTGCAGGGGGAACTTATGTGCTTGACGGGCTGAATGGAACAGGAATCTCTTTTGGATTAGAAAGGCTTTCAACACTCTCTAAAACAAAGCCAGAGGCAAGAAAAATTCTTATTATTTCCCTTAACCAAGACAAAGAGGCAGTCAGGCTTGCTCAAAAACTCAGGAAAAAAGGGAACAGCGTGAGTATCTTTTACAGAAAGCCTTCTAAAGCTTTAGAATATGCCAACTCATACAGTATTGAGAAAGTCATTTTTGTTGGCGCAGAGGAAGTTAAAAAGAAAAAATTTAAAGTTAAAGACATGAAATCAGGAAAAGAGAGGTTTGAAAAATTCTAGATATATTTTAACCTCAAATTTCCTGCAGCATTAATTCGTTACTAAGGTTTGCACAAAAAGTTTCTAAATCCCCTAATTTTTTATAAGGCAATCTTTTGAAGTCTCTTAAGTTTTTTGCTACTAGATTTGTCTGAAGCAGAATTTCATCAGCAGTGTCTTTTTTTTCTTCCTGATATTTCTTAAAATCTTCTCTTCCGAAAATGGCATGAGCTAGGATAGATGAAATAATGCGGTTTCTTTTAATTTTAGGCCTTTTTCCGCGAGTTATCCCCTCAAGCAATTCTGATAAATACTTTACTGAATCTCCCTCTCCACCTCTTCCTAATTTGTAATTATTAATGTCTATTGCAGCTTTTAAAGCAAGAAGATATAATTCATTATTTTTGGGATTAAACTCAGGAACCTGTTTTTTATATTCCATAAACTAAAAAATATCTGTTTATTTAAATAGTTGTTTATACTTAAGAATATTATTGCTTCTTTAATTAATGTCTGCTGCAAATTTCATAATCATTTCCTTGTTCCTGGCTTCTGGATGAAATAAAACCCCGTAAACAGGCCTTGTCTTATGTTTTATTGCCTGGGGAATTTCAGAGGAAGTGTATCTGCAGAATTCTTTTGGAAGAGTTACATAATTATCATGCAAATGGTAAACTTTCTTTTTTCCCTTAATTCCCAGAAATTTCTTATTGAAATTCTCATCATAAAGCCCAATTTCCTGTTTTCTCTTTAATTTTCCTCCAAAAACAATCCCAATAGCCTGCATTCCCCCGCATATTCCAAGAACAGGCTTGTTGCATGTTTTTATCCAGTTAAATTTGCCTATGTTGCTTATGAAATCATTGTCTTTTAAACTTGTTCCGCAGATAATAACCTTATCTGATTTTGATAGGTCTTTTTTTGAGATTTTTTTATAGTGTCTTGTAAAGAATTTTACTTTTTTATTTTTCAGGATATTTTCAAGAGGCCTTACAAACTCCAGCTCGTGCAAAGGCTCTTTGCAGATGTTTATTATTAGCATCATCTTTCACGATACCTCAACCTCTATTCTAAAATTCATAGAATTAGAAAGATTTATAAATTTTATAGAGTTATTAGAAATGTACCAACTGCTAGGGCGTTCGTCTGGTAAGCTTCGGCTGAGTCCAGGGGGGCAAACTAGGGCAGCGACACTCTTTGTAGTGCCCTTTGGTACATTTTTTATTATTTTAGCCATTTTTCAAACTCTTCTAATTTAATTTTAACATAAGTGCTCATTTTATTTTTTCTGTCCTCTCTCATTAAGAATGCATACTTGTGGGCATTAGAGTTTTTACCTAATTTTGCAAAATATATTTTATCGCTAAAATTTAATCCTAATTTTTTCTCAAGAAAGAACTTGAAGTTTTCCTTAATATCATTCTCCTTGCCGTCAAAGTCCTTGCAAACAGACAAAGATATCTCTCTTTTGGGCTTTATTGATTTGAACAGATGATATATTACTATTGAGTATAATCTCATTTTAAACAATGATTTCCCTTTTTTGGATTTTTTATATCGATAAAATCCTTGCCCATAGCGGGAGCTTAATATCTTTATTAATTCGTCGTTAAACTTAAAACCTTTTATAATGCTGCTGTTATCTGCAATGCATATTGTATATCCTTTACTCAATAAATCTTCTCCAGAGACATCAATTTCAAAATTCATCTCACATCAACCTCCATTCTCCATGAATTTCCTTCTCCAGAGATTTTTTTATTAATTATTTTAAGAGGTCTTTTAAATAACGGGCAATCAATAACAAATGTTTCAAATTCTCCTCCCTCTCCTGCAGGGTGAATCTGATATTCTTTGTTTAATTTTCTTATCTCTCTGATAAATTGTTTGTCTATCTCTCTTCCAATCCATTTCTCATTCAGTGGATAGGCAGAGACTCCTGTAATAATAATCTTGAATTTGTTTTTAAGAAGCTCGCTTAAATACTCAAAAGAGGGCTTCTGCCACAGCGGGTTAAAGCACTCTAAATCCAGCCTGTCGCAGATTTTCTGGACTCTTGATGCCTGATAAACACTTTCTACAGCTCCAGTAACAATTCCATTTATTTTAAATTCCTTTTTTGCTTTTTTAATCGCCTTCTCTAAATCAATTAATTCAGCCTCTTTTTGCCCTTTTGTTTTCTGAACTACTAAAGGAAGATTCATGGCTTTTGCCTGCTGTTTTGTCTTTTCTATAGATGGGGTGTGAAACATGTAGCTTTCAGGATTTTCTGAGAATATTGATATAAGGCAAGCTATATCATAACTCTGTTTTTTTGCGAGATAAGCAGCATAGCACGAATCCTTTCCTCCTGAAAACAAAACAGCGAGTTTCATTACCATGATGAAGAGAAGAAGAGGTTGTTTTTAAGATTGAGGGAATCTGGCAAAACTTGGTGTATAGTGGAGAAGAATTAGTTAGGGAA
>JALUUW010000009.1 GCA_027021195.1 Candidatus Pacearchaeota archaeon
TATTGGCATTATTCAGTTTATTTATGCTGATTAATCTTAAGTCAACATTCATGTCTTTTGTTTTTACAGGAAGCATATTCAGGTTTTTAAAAATCTCTGGGCAAGGGTGAATCTCTAATTTCAACAATCTTATCTTTCCAGTAAATTCTTTGAGAGTTATTTTGCCAGATGTAACTATTATAAGGTTAGCATCGGAATATTTATCTTTATATCCCAAACCAAAGCTTCCTTCAAGCCCAATAGCCAATATATCTTTATCTTTCATTAGAGTGCTTATTAATTGATTGTATTTCATTTCTTTTGCCTTTTGTAGAGAGAACTTTTTTCAGAATACCTTGAAGAGGGAATATTGCAGTTCACACTTGCTTGATAGCAGATTCTGTTTGGAAGAGGTATGTTTAAGGATTTTTCGTGCATTTCAGAATGTTACCTTTAATTTTAAGCGGATTCTTCCCTTTTTGATGATGGCTTCCTAAAGATTTGATTTTGTCTATTTGAATGAGTTTCATTTTAATCTTTATAAGCATCATTAATAAATTTTCTTAAATCGGCCTTCCTTTGTATTTCCTTGCCTGATTTTCAAACGGAAGCCTGTTGTCAATTTCATGTATTCTTTTAGCAGATGCATCAGCAGTATATTTTTCCCTGCTTTTGTGTTTTATGAAGTGCTCTTTTTCCCAGTCCGGCATGCGAACCTGCTTTAATCCATTTGTTCTTACTGCCACAATCTCTTCATCAATTCTTATAAAGGGTGTATTCATCATGTTCATATCTTTCCATGCTGTTTCAGTTCTTTCTGTTTCATAATTCTCTCCAATAGATGCATATTTTCCTGCATCAGGGATGTATTTATCAAAGACATTTTCTTTTTTATTTGACTGGCTTTGAATATTAACTCTATCAAGATTTTGTTCTAGGTTTTTTGGATTTTGAATGCTTTTTGAAGAGGGGATGGGCAGGGTCTTTGCCTCTGTAATCTGCGAACCGGTCAAAAACTCATGAAACTCTTTGCCCTCGGAGATTTTTTTTACTTTTTTAATTTGCCCTTTAACTTCCTTTTCTAATTGTGATCCTTCTTTCTTTTTTTCAGACTCTTCAATGCCTTCATCAGCTTTCTTATTATCCTTCTTTTTTTCTTTATCTTCCATGTTTTATAGAGGGGAGAGAAATATATAATTTTTACTATTGGTTATTTGTATATCGAGATTGTCTTTTACCTATTCAATCTCCCCCTCTGGAAACTGGACATACTTATGAACTTTGTCCAAAAACAACAAGTCTATTTTCCTTATTGATGCTCCTAAAACTCTCATTAGGCTGCTAAAATGCTCTCCTAATTCATGAGGGTTTTGGGAAACCAGATAGGCAATGCAATTGTATTCTCCCTCAAGCTTTGCACAATAAAAAACATTGTTATTTGCTGCAAGAAAATCCTTGAATTTTTTTTCATCCAGATTGTTAAGATTCAATAAAAAATATGTTGTGTAAAGGCCGTATTTTTTAAAATCCTGAAGCAACCCAAAATTATTAATGAATCTTGTTTTAACATAATTCCTTATCCTGTATCTTATTGTTTCATGATTAATTCCGGTTTTTCTTGATAATTGCATATAACTCGCTCTGGGGTTTTTAAGAAGCTGATTTATGATTTTCCTGTCTTTTCTATCTAGTTTTATTTTTACTCCTTCTTCTGGCTGGGCATAGAGCCTGCCACTTAGCTCATAAGCATAATCTTTCCTGTTTTTAGGAATAGGCACATTCACATCTATTGGAGGGAGAATATTTGTGAATCTCTTGTAAAATGAATTGAATCTGGATAGTTTGCATTCTTTTATGCTTAAAACACTTTTTATCTGTTTTATTATGCTTTGCAGCCCTTTTTTTGTTTTTGTTAAAACAATCAATTGCAAGTCAAACTTTCCGAAGCTTGAATTTATTGAGGTGATTCCTTTGATTTTGCTTAATTTTTCATAATTCACATCTAAATTTTTTAATTTAATCCATACATGATAATGTCCATATCCCAGCATGGGATAATAAAACTGGACATTAAATCTTCCAAATTTCTCTTTGTTAATTAATTTGTCTATTTGATATGCCACAGAATCCTCTGAAATCTTTACAGCTTTTCCAATGTCTTTGTTGCTGAACCTGCAGTTAATTGCCAGTAATTTCAGTATCTTTTTTTGCCTTAAATTAAGCTCCATATACTTGCTTGCTGTTCTTTATTTATAAATTTATGTAATTATGGCAAAATTTAATAGAATGTCTTAAATATACATAGTTTATCCCTAAATAGTAATAAATAAAAAATTCACATATTGAAAAATGATAAAAATACCATCAAAATACAAGAAAATAAGGGAAAAAACTAAAGGTAGCCAAGGCTTTATGGGCTTGTCTGTCGGAAAAAAGCTTTTTGGAAATAAAAAAGTAATTAGAGAGTATGCTGAATTTATGAGTAAACACTTTTCAGAATCTTATTTCTTAATTGCAGATCTCCCAAAAAAGTATAATATAATGGCAATAGAAGGAATATCAGAACAATCTGCCTTAACCAAGGTTATGAGGGCCGGTTATTGTATGAGAATATTTTTGGAGAGGATAACAGAAGATTTTCCAAATGTATATGTAAAAAATTACTCTGAATTACAAGACGAAAATTATTGGGAAAATTTAAAGGTATTAAAGAAAGCGTATATGCAAAATAAGGAATTTAGAGACTTGTGTCAAAAAGATGTCAGAAAATTCTTAAATCTTTCGCGAAATAAGGAAAAAATAGAATGTAGAAATTTTGAAAGAGTTTTGAAAATCGCCGTTAAGTATAGGATCGATGAATTGGCAATCCTTCTTTCTATTCCTTTAGGATATGAAAAATTTTGTGAAATCTGCCCAGAAGAAGACGAGCTTCATGAAAAATTGCAAAGAAAAGAATTTGATTTTTGCAGTAAATTGAGAATTAATCCAAAAAGGATGTTCATGGAGGCTAAATACAATGATTAGGAAAATGACTTTAGGTGATGTTCCAATTGTTCATAAAATTGGCTCTGAGGTGGATGAATTTAGAATAAGTGATGAATCAAGTTGTTTTTGGCCAAAGAATATATTGGAAGATTTAGTTAAGTCTGAAAATGATGTTGCTTTAGTTGCAGAAGAAGGAGAAATAGGAGGATATCTTTTAGCCACATTCCATCCTGTAACAAAAAAAGCCACTATTGAAAATGTTTGGGTAAGTCCAGAGAAGCCTTATAGAGGGAATGGAAGAAAACTTATGGCTAAGGCAGAAGAGATATTAAAGGAAAAAGGAGCAAAATATTACTCTGCTTTTGTTGAAGAGAACAATGTAGCAAGCTTAAATATGTGCAAAAGGCAAGGATACTCTCAAGGAAATAAATATCATTGGATGATAAAGGAATGAAAAAGGGATGACAAATTTTATTAATCAAATTTTGCTTAATATAATGGAGGGTGTCTTAAATGAAAGAAATTACAAATAAGGCACTTATAAAAAAGGCAGCTTGTGTGGTAAAATGCAAAAACTAAAAATAATAAACTTCAGAGACCAGTCAGCTAATCATATGATATTAGTGACATTTGACAAAAGTGAATTGTTTCTGGAAAACTACAAAGGAATTCTTAAAGAGATTGGCATGGAAATTAAAAGCGAAAGAAACCCTTTTTACAAAGAAAATCTGGATGAGGGAATAAGCTTCGGAAGCAATCAAAAATTTGATGTGGAGATAATTTACCTTTCAACCTTCATTGCATTAGTTGTAAGATACAGGGATGAAGAATCAAAGAATGAGTTTATGAGGGTGCTGTATAAATATGCAGGATGAAAACAATAACTTAATCAAATTGTTTGAGCATGAAATGAAAAGGGGTTGAGATGAAACATATATTAAAAGAAGGGCAGATAACTTTGTTGCTCCCAGATGAAGAAACTGGTGGAGGACTCAGTGGGGAGGTTCATTTGGTTACATATAACAATAAAAAATATGTGGTGAGAAGATGTTCAAAAGTCTCAATTGCGAAAAGGTATGAGGAGATATCAAAAAAGTTCGGAAAATACAACTTCTTGCCAAAGTTCTTAGGAAGGTTTGGAAAAGATGTGTTATTTGAATATATTGAAGGTCGGGATCTTACTAAGATAGAATCTCTAAATTCACTAGAACAAATGGGAAGAATTGCAGGATATATCAATAAAATAAAAATAAAAGGGAATGTTAGTAAAAGATTTAACCAGCAACTGAGAGAACTTAGAACAGGAGTATATAGATTAACCACAAAAGAAAGGATTAAATTAAAAAGAGTTAAAAACAGGAAATTTAAAGTTTTTTTACAAAAAGAGCAAGTTAAAAAAATTAATAAAGTCTATAATCTGTTAAAAAATAAATTAAATCCCTCGCTTGCGCTCGATATTAATGATGTTTCTCCAAATAATTTTAGAATTGATAAAAATGGAAAGGTGTACTTAGTGGATATTGAGGGAATAAAGCCAAGAATTAAGGGATTTGGATTTGCAAAATTTTACCTGAAATTCGGTAAAACATCCAAAAGAAGAAATGCCTACCTAAAAGGATACAACTCTGTAAATTCCACTAAATATCTTACAGAAGAATATTTAGATTTTATCTATATTAATTTTTTTATCCAAAGGATTCTCTATAATATCAAAATATTCAATAAAGATTACAAGAAAACCTTAAAGAGACTAAATAAAATCTTAGAGAAATATTCTCATCAAAAATCTAAACACAAAAAAGACATGTAAGACGAGAGAATTAGTTGAGTATATCAATTTTTTTAAAATGAAAAGATACTAAGGTTCATATAGATGAACTATAAGGGAGTTTGAAGTCAATATGATTATAGATTTAAAAAGAAAAAGAAGTCACTCAAAATCATCAGATTCAGCTTCTTCTGAATCATAATCCATCATCTTTGGATTTAAGGCTGAATTGCCCATAACAATCCGTTCATCCATAAGAAACAAAAGCCTTTGAAGTATTTAAATGTATTGAATATGGCAAAAACAATCAAAAAGCTTAAAAAGAGGGGAGAATTTAGTGAGTTGTTACAAAGATTGCTTGCCGAGCCTGCCGGCCATGAACAGGGCAATCTTCAGAGCTAGTGTAAGCTCAATCTCTTCTTTTTGAATTTAATTGTGTTGTGCATATGCTCTGCTCTTAATCAACAAACAAGGAAATGAAACACTGGAAAAATAAAAAAAAACATAAACTGGAAGTATAATCTTAGTGAATACTGGAGTTTTTTAAGGCGCTATAAAAGGCTGTTTTTCGGACTTCTGATAATCACCTTCATATTTGAAGGTCTGCTTGTAGTAGACAAGTATTTATTTATTTAAGATAGTAATTGACAAGGGGACAGAGTTTGTTTCTGATGCATTGCCTCTTAATGAATTTATAATTATACTGTATATTATCGGAGCTGTTTTTATAAGTGTAATATTCATTAGAACTTTTAGCAGCTGGCTAAGAATCCATTTCTTGACAAATCTTGATTCAGGAGCTATATTTGACTTGAAAAGAAAATATTTTAACCATGTCTTGGGATTGGATTATAACTTTCATACAACTCATAAGACAGGATCTCTTATTTCCAGAATAGGGAGAGGGGCTTCTGCTTTGGAGAATATGACAGATACTCTTGCATTTCAATTCACTCCATTAATTTTTCAGCTGATTGTTGTCGGAATTTCTTTAGCTTATTTTAACTGGGTTCCTGCAGTTGTTTTATTTATAACTACTCTGGTGTTTATAAGCTACAGTTTTTACATTCAGCAGATTCAACAAGAATCAAAATTAATTTATAACCAGTCAGAAGACTTTGAGAAAGGTTTTGTCAGTGATGTATTTACAAATATTGAGTCAATAAAGTATTTTGGGAAAGAGAATATTATAAGAAATAAATTCAGAAAAATAGCAGGAATTACTAAATCAGGTATGGCCAGATATTTTGGGTATTACAGGTGGTTTAACTCTGGGCAGGTGTTTATCTTAGGGATTGGGATGTTTTTTTTGATTTATTTTCCAATTGTTTCTTTTTTAAATAAAGAGATAAGTTTGGGAACTCTGGCATTTATATATACTGTTTATGGAAATGTAGTTGGAACAATGTTTGGATTTGTCTGGGGAATGAGGAATTTATACAGGTCTATGGCGGATTTGCAGGACTTATTTGAGTATGGGAAAATTAAGAACAATATTAAAGACAAGCCCAATGCCAGAAATTTAAAAATAAGAAAAGGGACAATTGAATTCAGGAAAGTATCATTCCATTATGGAAAAAGAAAATCATTCAGCCTTGAAAATTTCAGTTTAAAGATAGGAAAAAACGAGAAAGTCGCTCTAGTCGGGCATTCTGGATGCGGAAAAACAACTCTTTTAAAGCTTCTTTACCGGCTTTATGATGTTGAGTCAGGGGAGATTTTAATTGATGGAAAAAACATCAAAGATTTCAGGCAGGAATCTCTAAGAGAAGAGATGGCAATAGTGCCTCAGGAGTGTATTTTGTTTGATGACACTATTTTTAACAATATTAAATTTGCAAATCCAAAAGCCTCAAGAGATGAAGTAATGAAGGCAATAAAATTTGCACAGCTTGACAAGGTTATAAAGAATTTCCCAAAAAAAGAGAACACTATTGTAGGAGAAAGAGGAGTGAAATTATCTGGAGGAGAGAAGCAGAGAGTTTCAATAGCAAGGGCAATTTTGGCAAATAAAAAAATTCTTGTTTTGGATGAGGCAACTTCTGCACTGGATTCAGAGACAGAGCATGAAATACAGAGGGATCTAAAGAAGCTTTTAGAGGGAAGAACATCAATCATAATTGCTCATAGATTATCCACTATTATGAATGCAGACAGGATTATTGTAATGAAAAAAGGAAAAATAATCCAGCAAGGCCCTCACAAAAAATTGATAAAACAGCCTGGAGAATACAGGAAGCTCTGGAACCTTCAGAAAGGAGGGTATATAAAATGAAAATAAAGCCCAACTTAAAAACTAAAAATAGGAATAAAGAATATTTGGAGATTGCTAAAAAATATGCTAAAAAGATTTTTTCTTATTCTGGTGTTGTGGGAATTGCTGTTGGCGGGGGAATCGGAAGAGACCATTCAGATGAGTTTTCTGATATTGACCTTTATGTTTATTTAACTTCAGAAGAATATCAGAGATGGATGAAAAATCCTCCGATAAAAATAGGAAGTCGTAAGAGAGGAAAATATACTATTGAAATAGAAATTTTTGATTATGCAAAAGAAAATAAATCAGAAGAACCATGGAAGATTGAGGACAGATGGGAAAGACAGCACCACATTGTATTATATGACACAAAATCAAAAGTCAAAAATCTATTAAAAAATAAAAATAGGTGGGAAAAAGGAGAAAAAGAAGAACTTCTTGATGAGCTTCAAAAAAGAGCCTCGTGGTATATTGAGCTTCCAGAAGATTTTATAGAAAGAGGGGATATTGCCCAAGCACACTATCTGATTAATGTTGTTATTGATTGGATTTTTGACATTGTCTTTCTCAAGAATAATTACTTTATCCCGTGGCCAAAATGGAAACTGCATTATGCTTTATTAATAAAAAAGAAACCTATGGATTTTGAAGAAAGGATTAAAAGTGCGATGGAAATAAAATCATTTGATAAAAAAGATGTACTAAGGAGAATAAAGATACTTAATAAGATTCTGGAGGAGTTGAGATGAGAAATGCAAAAATATTTGACAAATTTACAAAAGTGAAGCTCCCAACCGCAGCAGAGCTGCGGGGCATCTAATTAACAAAACTTAATAATTTTAGTTGTTTGTCTAATCTGCCTTGTTCCTTTACATATTTTCTAATTTTCTCTAATCCACCATACTCACTTATAGTATCTATATGACCTCCATCACTCCAGAACTCTCCCCCCCAAAGTTCATTCTTTATTGATTTAAATCTTCTAAATATCATCTTAGCTGTAATGCTTTTAATTATCTGCATAATATTGCTGGGAGAATATCTTGGTGCTGCTCCCACAACAATGTGAAAATGGTCTTCTTCAATGCCAACTGACTCAAATTTGAACCAGTATCTCTCTCCAATGCCAGTAAGCAACTCTTTAAAATATTCTAAAGGAATTTTCTCTAATAACATTTTCTTTCTGTATTTAACAACAAAAACCATATGATACCTTATTCTGTAAGTACAATGACAGGCATGTTCAATTTCCATTAAAAAAAGAGGTAATAGATACTTATTAGCTTTACCCAACCGCAGCAGAGCTGCGGGGTATATGGATTAAATCAACAGAATAGAAACATTTATAAAAGTATGTTATTTCTATTTAACATAAATATAAATTTATGGATATTGTAATATACACAAATATGGAAGAAAAGATACTTGTTGAATTAATAAAAGAAGAAAATAAGTGGTGGAGAGGGAAATTTGAGGTTGCAGGATATAAAGAGAGGCATATCCATAAAGAAATATCTAAATTTATTAAACAGAGACAGATTATAGCACTAACAGGATTGAGAAGAGTCGGGAAAACAACACTGATGTTTAAGATAATTGAGGAAAAGATAGAAAAGAAGTTTCCAAAAGAGAACATATTTTATTTTTCCTTTGATGAGTTTTCAGATATTAGAATCAGAGAGCTCATAAGATTATATGAGAATATAATTAACAAGGACATATCTGAGGGGAATTTTGTAATTGTTTTTGATGAGATTCAGAAAGTCATGAACTGGGAAGAGCAGTTAAAGAGAATTTATGACAATTATCCAAATATAAAATTTATAATATCTGGCTCAGAGTCACTTTTCATAAGAAAAAAATCAAGAGAGAGCCTTGCAGGAAGAATTTTTGAGTTTAAGATGAATCCCCTTAGTTTTAAAGAATACTTGATTTTCAGGGGAAAATTATTTGATAATTTAATATTGTACAGGGAAGAGATACTGAAAGAATTCAAAAAATATTTAATCTGCAATGGCTTTCCAGAGCTTATAGGCAAGGACAGGAATTTTATTTTAAAGTATATTCAGCAAAACATAATAGAAAAGATAATTTTCAGTGATTTACCGGTGATTTTTGAAATAAAAAATATCTCTGTTTTAAAGTCTGTTTTTAATATCATCTATAATAACCCAGGGCAGATAATTGAAGTTCAGGAGCTTGCAAAAGAAATAGGGATTTCCAGGCATACCCTTTCTGATTACCTTGAATATTTAGAGAAAGCTTTTTTAATAAAAAAACTATATAACTTTTCAAAAAACATAAGAAAAACAGAGAGAAGATTAAAAAAATATTACCCAACAATAATAAATCCTTATGTGATTAATACAGATTTCTCCAAGGCCTTTGAAAACATTTTGGTAATGGAGTTACATGCTGAATTTTTTTACAGAGACAGCTTTAAAAATGAAGTGGATATTGTTCAGATTAAAGAAGGCAGAAAAGAGACACTTCCTATTGAGATTAAGTCAGGAAAAATAAAAAGCAGGGACATTAAGCCTGTAAAAATATTTCAAAAAAGATTCAAATCAAAAAAAGGCATCATAATTTCTTATGATATAAAAGACACTCTAAATGGAATAAAAATCATCCCGTTTTACGAGTATTTGCTTAAAAAATGACGAATGTGGTGCTTTTGGATTTAAGGAAGAGGGGTTATATAAGATGAAATATAAAGAGGTACGGGATAAAATAACAGAAGTTATCTCAAAAGAGCCAGAGGTTTTGGCAATTTTTAATAATGGTTCTTCAATAGTTGGAATGGATGCTTCCAATTCAGACTTAGATTTTGTAGTAATTCTAAAAAGCGATAAAGATGAAAAGAAGATTGCCAAAATTCTTAGAAAGAATTTCAGAGTATTCAAAAATGAAGAGCATCCTGGAATAGATGTTGAAGAGCAGTTTGATGTTTTAGGGAGGAGGGCAGACTTTACATTTATTTCTAGAAAAAGAATGGAAGAAAAAGTCAATAATCTTTATAAGTCAGAAGATAATTTTTTAGAACTGCAGCATTTTATTAAACATAAAATAGTAGATTCAATTGCAGTGTATGACCCAGACAAACTTTTAACCAAATGGAAAAAACAGGCTGAAAAATATCCCAAAAGAGTTATGAAAAAGGTTTTTGATTCTCAAATAGATTCCATAAAAGAAAATCTGTTTTACTGGAAACATCATGGATTTAGAAATGAATTTCAGTTTGGATTTGAGCAATGGGATATGATAAAGGCTATTTGTCAGGCTCTTTACGCGAAAAATAATTGCATGTTTATGCTGCCCTATAAGAGACTACACAAGGATTTAAAAAAACTGAAGCCAAATATTGAAAAAGAGATGTATTAGTTAGTTAGAGGAAAAAATACTTTTAAGGATATTAATAAAAAAATAAAAATTGTTGGGAAAATTCTCTCTAAATTGGAGAAGTAATTTAAAATAAGAAACAACAATATTTATTAATTAAAAATCTTTAATTTAATTATGTCAAAAAGAGGCAGTAAAAGAAGAAAAAGGAGGGGCTTTGGTGCTAATGAAATAATTAATTCCGCAATTAGTGAAGGCATAGGAGAGATTATGGAGAATCATCCTCAATTCAAGCAGCATCAGGAGTATATTCTTAGGCATCTGGATTACAATAAACTAAATGAAAAAATAGAAGATGTTTATGAGCATATAGAAAAAAAAGGGAAGAGATGGCCTGATGAAAAAAAGGCAGAGTATCTTCATAAGGAAATTTCAGATTATGTTGCTACTGGTGCTGTTTTTGACGAAGCCGGAAAGGAAATAATACTCAAAGGAAGCCTTGAAGAAAAGGCAAAAAGCGGCTCTCTATTTGATATATTATCGTTAAGGAGAAGAAAGGCGAGAAATAATCTGGAGGGAGAAAAATACCTTAATGACACTCTCAGGGCATTTCAGGATTTATACACTTTATTCAAGACAGGAGATTATGCCAAGAGAATGCCTGAAGTAGCAGAAGCAGTCTCAACAGTTTATGACATGGGTTTTTTGGACCCTGCAGTTGATGTATTAAAGTATTATGGGTTAATTAAGGATAAAAGGCAATACGATGCCCTTAAGAATGCAATAATAGAAAGGACTCGTGAAAGCAGGGAAAAGGTTGTAAGTGGAATAGAGGCTTATGCAACTGGCCAGGCATACAAAAAAGCTGCGGCATTTATTTTTGGAATAGCTGGAATTCTGGCCTTGCTTGCATCCGGAGCAGGAATTACAGGAGGAGTTATAGGAAATTTGTCTAACAGCACAGCAGGGCTAATAGGGGTTGGGTTAATTATTACTTCTTTAGCTTTATTTATGCTTAAAAAGAAAAAATGAAATCAACACTTAATAAAATCATTGGAGCGGATTAACTGAATTGCCTAAAGATATAGCTTATCTCTTTTCAGCTTCTGAATATTTCTGCAATGCTCTTAAATTATTCTTTATCTGGAATTTTACAGATGCCTCTTCAATGACAGAATTAAATTTATTTATGCTTTGCAGTTCTTCCTGAATTTTCCTGAAAGCCTTAATTAGCTCTTTTATCTGTGGAGACAAGTTATCCCTTTCAATAGCTTTTTCAATGGTATTTATATAAGCTACAGATTCATCTAATAATAAGAGGACTTCTGGGGTGAAAAAATTCTGGTTTAAATAGGAAATTTCCAGCCCTTCTTTTAGTTTAATCCCTTCCTTAACATGTTTTGCATGAATATATTCATGATCTACCAAAATAGATACAAAATCCATAAAATCTAATTTGAAACAAACAGGATTTACAAATATCTTGGGGGATATTCCTTTTCCCACCTCTCCCCTAGGGCAGAATGCAAAAAGATTCATATCTGTTCCTTCGTGTTTCTTAAATGATTTAATCAGTTTATTATAATCTTTTTCTGTTATTTTCCCCTTAATCTTTAGAGCATTCAAGTGTTTTTTGAAATTGCCTTCATTCTTATTATAAACAATCCTAAGAACACTTTTTTCAGGATATTTTTTAAAAAACTGATTTAGATAATCCTGTCTTAGTGACTCTTTTTCCTGAGCTTCATTGTAAGTTATTTCTTTCATATACAAAAAAGCAAAGTAATCTATAAAAACCTTTAATTCTTTTATCAAACATGCATCATAATCTGAAGAGAATAGGGGGATATTTAAAAGGGCCCTTATTAAAATTGGAAGTTTTTTAGAAATAATGGCCTTAAAATAGAAAGATTCCCAAAATATCTTGCTTCTATTTAACATAATATGCCAATAGCGTTTTTTAATTAGGAATTGGATTCCTCACACTTTTATTGTTTTGCAGGATGCTTTTTTCAATCTATTCATTATTGCAAATCCAAGCCCTTTGTTTTCGACACCCTCTACAATAATTATATTGGCTTTTTCTTCATCAAATTCTCTGTAAGTTTTGAATAAGTTTTTAGCAATTGCATTAAACTCCCTTCCCACAAATTTTATTAAATCTGCTTTATAGCTGTGATTTTTATCAGTGGTCATTACAGCAACTTTTTTTGCCTCTTTCCTGTATTTGTCGGCAAGCTGCTGAACCTTCTTTTTGACATTCCGACAGTCTCCTTCAACCACAATCACATTTGCGTTTGGAGCATAATGCTTGTATTTCATTCCGGGAGATTTGAAATCCATTTTTTTTATTTTCTTTCCCTTAAGAGCAGGATGCACCTTGACTTCCCCTAAAAATTCCTCTAATTCCTCTAAAGTAATCCCTCCTGGCCTCAGCAAAGTTGGAGGATCTGTGGTCAAATCAAGAACAGTCGACTCAACGCCGATTTTTGTTTTTCCGCCGTCTATGATTGCCTCGATTTTTCCATGCAGATCTTCTATCACATGCTCTGCTAAAGTCGGGCTTGGCCTGCTAAAAAGATTTGCGCTTGGCGCTGCAATAGGGACTTTGCTTTTTTTAATTAAAGATAAAGCAATCCTGTGTTTTGGCATTCTAATTGCCACAGTATCCAAACCTCCTGTAGTTACTTTTGGAACTGCCTTAGATTTTTTAAGGACAAGCGTCAAAGGGCCTGGCCAGAATTTCTCCATCAATCTCTCTGTTTCCTCAGGAATCTCTCTCGCTAATTTATAGATTTCTTTTTTATTGCCGATATGAACAATCAAAGGGTTATCGGATGGCCTGCCTTTTGCTTCAAATATCTTTTTCACAGCCCGCGGATTTAATGCGTCTGCCCCTAAACCGTAGACTGTTTCAGTAGGAAATGCCACTAAACCACCATTTCTTAAAATTTCAGCAGCTGCTTCAATTTCGCTCTTTTCTTGATTGCGTCTGCTAATTCTGAGTATCTTTGTCATAATTGAGTGGCAGATTAAGAATATAAAAATTTTTGTCATGCCTTTTGTCAAGCATATTTTTAGTGATGCCTCTTGACGAATTGGATTTCAGGATGAATGCTGAATTTTTCCACACTCTTTAGAGCACACCCGAGAAAAGATAACAAATAATTGATTTATTCTGCATTTTTCTGCTCAGAAATTCTTTGTTGCTGCATAGGATATCCTTTATAGCTGCTTTGGTGTGTGCGCAGGGGACATATGTCCATTGCTTCTACAACAAGCTTTCCTTTGGAAAGATATAAATCAGATTATATTCTGTTTCCCCTTTCTCTGCTCTTTTATGATTGTCTTCATAATCCAAAAAATGCTTTGATCCTATGACGATTGCAGCGTCTTTATTTTTTAATATTCCTTTTTTATAAAGCTCTTCAGAATGTTTTAAGGAATATTTTATTGCATTTTCGCTCCTTTGCTTGGAAGTTTCCAAATATCCAAATGGTTCGTCACTTGTTTTTATTGACCTATCTTCAAATCCTGTAAGATACAACTCAGGATACAATATTCCAATTAACTCTGAGCTTGGCCTGTCCTTTAAGAAGACATAATTTATTATTGCATTATTATTTCCTTTTTCTATTATTTTTACATCTTCAGGATGGAGATTCTTGTAATTTTGATCCTTGTTGATTATATCTTCATAATCATCATGAAAAGCTCCTTCTGAAACTATCAGCCCGAGATCCCTGTTCTTAAATAAGTCCTCCAGTATCCTGTATACGCATATCTGATTCTTAAAAACCCCTGTATTTGAATAAAACCTTGCTTTTTCTTCGCCAGCCATATTCAGCCTTGAAGAAGGGTGTTTCTGGAAAATAATATAGAGGTCTCTTTTCTTTGGATCATTCCCAAACACAAGAACGTCATCTATGCATACTTTGCTTAACCTACGGCTTATTATCTCTTTTGCTTCTGAACCATGTTTTTTGTTCTGCTCCCCACTTTCAGCTATATATCTATGATTCAGACTCAAGAATAAAGCAGCTGCTAATCCAATAGCACTCGCTTTTTTTATAATTTTCTTTTTCAGATTTTTCATTTTTTATACATTTATAGAATTCCTTTTAAACCTTTCTATTTTGCCACTATTTTATAGTAAGGAATAATATTTGTTATCTGTATCTCCAAAACCGTCATGTAAAACTCGCCATTCCATGGGCTTTTTTGTAGATGTCAAAAATATCAAAAGCAAGATTTTTAGCATTCTCTCCAGCCACTCTTCTTAAATGGTTTTTCTCTATCCAGTTGTCAGGAACCAATTCTTTCCTTTTTTCTTTGCCTTCTGCCTTTTTCTTTTTTCCGGTGTTTTTGTCAGTTCGGTCATAATAGCCTATTAATGCCAAAAAAGGATTTGATTCGTCTTTTGATTTTTTGCTCTTTTCTTCATCTGATTTTTCTTCAAGAAAGAAATTAATCTCTTCCTGAATCTGGTCAAGACTTTCTGTTGTTGTCCCTTCTATAAGCTGAAGCACATCTCCAATATCTGATTTTTCAACCTCTTCATTCAGCTTTTTTAATTCATCATCATTTAATGCATATGCCATGAATGTGACTTCTGCCCTTCCTCCAAAAACATAATCTCCTCTTTGCATTATTCTTTGCGGGATTCCCCTGAATCTGAATTCAACAATTACGCAGCTATAATAATTTCTTTTCAATGTTCTTAAAAAGCTCTCTTTTGAGAATTCTTCAGGGAGATTTCCCTCAATTGCGGAGCTTTTTACATTCAGCTTGGTTTTTCCGAGCAATGTCATTTCAAGAATAATTGTGTTGAAAGTCTTTACCAGCGCTGCTTCTCTTTCCATTCCTGAAGATTTTGCCTCGAGCTGCATTGCAGCCCGAAGATATGGCTTTGCCCATCTTGAATATAGCTTCAAGCTGTTAACCTGGCTTCTTAGATAGTGCTTCTCAAGCTCATACCTTTTCCTTAATTCTTCTTCAGAACGCTTGAGCCATATGTTAAATTCAGCTATTCTTGATTTTACAATTCTCCTTACCCTGTCATTCAGATCAAGCTTGTCAGCGTCTTTTTCATTTTGAGCAACAAGAAACGCATCAATAAGGGTCTGAAATCCTGCCTGCCCCAGAGCCATTGCCTTTATGCTTGACTGGCCCTTTGCCATGTCAACTTTGTCCATCCATATTTGTTTTAGTGAAAGCAGAGCAGCCTCTCTCTTTTCTTTATCTTTTGATTTAAGGTCATTATAACTCTGCAGCCTTATTCTGAATTCTTTCAGGTCATAGATAATATTAAGGACGCTTCTTAAAACCGCATTTACTCTTTCCAGGTTTTGTGCAGCCTGTTGCTGCATTACTGTTGCTCTCTGCCCCAGCTCCCCAAAATGCCCTGATCCAGGGGATGATGAGAAATTATCAATAATCTTTTCTGGCTTCAAGCCAAAGTCGTTTAACAAATCAAGAATGAAAAAATAAACAGGCTCAAGAGTCTCAGAAGAGGAATCATAGACTATTGTGTGAGCTGCTTCAGGGCCCCCCTTTTCTTTATAATAAGGGCTGACATCCTCAATTATCTCAGATATAGTCTTTATTTTTGCCATATTATTTTCCTAGCTTTTAATTAAATAACAAAGAATGTTTAAAAAATGTTCTCCTTTTTAAATCAGGGACAGAAATTATTATAAACAATAAATTCTTTCAGGTATAATGGGTATTTTTGGATTTGGAAGAAAGGATAAAGTTATTGATTTGTCTGAAAGGATGAGAAGACAGCATGAGAAAGTTTCTCAAATGCGCGAAGAGATTAAGGATTCAAATTCACATCAGGATTCTCAGGAGAATTCGCCAGGAGTCTTTGGCTTTCTTGGAGGGCTTGCTTCAGCTTCAACTTCCAGCGCAGCATCAAACGAGACCTCTTCAGAGAATTATTTTGATATGTCTGGAAGTGCTGACGATAAAAGGAAAAAGCTTGCAAAAAGACTTATGGATATGACTAACAAGCTTGAAGAAATTTCAAATCAGCTTTATCATCTTCAGCAGAGAATTGAAGTTTTGGAGAGAAAGGCAGGAGTTAATGGATTTTGAACGCTCAAATATGCTAAATCTCTAACAAAAGAGATGGCATAAAAAAGAGAGTAAAGAGCATATCCACTTTGACGATAAAAATAAAAACCACTTTCTTTTTGTGCATGAAGGAACCTGGATATTATAACTGGATTTTGAATTGAAGCTAACAATTCCTGTTAGTTTCGTCTGACCAAAGGGAAGGCATAGAATTTAGTGCAACGTTTCGAAGGAAATCTTAGAGTTTGAGAACCATGTCTTTTTATCAATAATCTGTGAAGCAGGCAATATTGTAGAGGTACTGGCTTATTTTCCTTTGTATCCAAATTTTTTATCATATTTTTTGTGGTCAATCACATCAAGAACAAAGGCAATTATTTCCACTTCGCTTTCTCCATCTGTTAATGTATATAACATTCTC
>JALUUW010000010.1 GCA_027021195.1 Candidatus Pacearchaeota archaeon
TTCTAAAATAAAGGCAATTTTTGATTGCGAGAATTCATGGATTTCCATGAAAATCATAAATAAAAATTACATATTCAGGTCAATAACGAAACGCAATGGAAACTGGACTGAGAAAATATCAATTACACCGAGCGCAAGAAAAGGCAAATGGGCGCATGTAGTTGGAGTGCATGACTTGTCAGGAATAAAAATTTATGTTGACGGTTCTTTAAGGGATGCGCAGTCTCAGACAGGAAAGATATACAGAGACATTGGCTGCAGGATCGGGTCTTATAAGGACGAGGACATAAATTATTTTAAGGGAATTCTTGATGATATTAGAGTATATGACAGGGCCTTAGAAAGCACTGAAATAATAAAGCTCTATAAAGACGGGCAAAACGGAAATTCAGTAACAAAAAATCTTGTTGGATGGTGGAAGTTTGATGAAAATGACGGAAGAATAGCCAATGATTCCTCTGGAAATAACAACCACGGATCTCTGATAGGATATCCTGAATGGGTAACAGAAATCTCTGACCTCAATACCTGATGATCAGAACTCCAAAAAAAGAATCTCTAAAAACAAGAATCGTCCATGCCAATCCAATTTTCAGCAATTAGAAGGCATTGGACAAATATCATTTAAGGCGTCTGGCAAGAAAAAGCCAGGAAAAAAATAAGATTTTTCCTCTTAGAAGCAGAATAAGCAATTAGTCAAAATTCAGGCTATCTCTGGCTCAATTCTTTTTTTAAGTGCACAAACACTAAAATCCAAACAACTCCAATAAGCCCAAACATAATAAAAAAGTAATAAGGGATTAAGGAAGTTAAATAAGTTGGTTTCACTAATTTATAAGCAATCATTAAAGCCCCTGCAACAATAAATGCATTCCACCATCTTAAAGAACTAATGTTATTTTTATAATAAAGGACAATAAAAACAAATCCAAAAGCAACAAACCCTGTTGATAGTGTTAAAGATATTGGATTAACTCTCCTTATACTTGCTAAGTCAGTTTCTAAAATCCCTGCACTGAACAATAGCTCTATAACAATGCCTGCAATATTTAACAACAGAACAGCCAATAAGGGAACAATCAGCAACCATTTCTTAAATGATTTTACCATGTTTATCCTATAAGCCTAAATGCAATATAAAAGCTTTTCTAAACCTGCGTCCAGTTTGTTGTTTGAGTTACAGAAACTTCATAGCCACTCTCAAGATTTATATTAAAATTAGTCCCTATGTAAGGAATCCATGGAAAAGGGCTCGGAATCAGGCCTTGAGAGCTTTGGGTCTGGGCATTCCATCTTGTGACAGCATCAGATTTTGATATGTTTTCCAAAATAGATTGTGCATTGCTCAAAGTGGTATTTGCATGCAAAGAAACCCAGTTTTTCCCAAAATCTGTTGAGTTCTTAATTAAAGGGATATTCACTCCCTGAATGTAAGCAATTCCAACTAAACTCCAGTTTAGGGGGCTTGGGGCTGAACTGTTAATGTTTACCTCATAGCCAGCTCCCTGCTGCAAGGCAAAGTTGCAGTTAGTCTCTGTGCATGAGGGAAATTCAGGGCATGAAAATGAATTGCATGTAACTCTCTTCTGCGTTGTAGCATTCCACATTGTAAAAGCAGTTGCATTTCTTATCTCATTTAGGCTTTCATTGGCATTTGTGAGATAAGATGCATTTGAAGGAAAGCCAATCCAGTTTTTTGTATTGATATTGTGTTGCAGGCTATATATATGTGCGCCGAAGTATTCAGAAGTCATATTTTCTCCAGAAGGATTCCATGCACTGATTCTGTAAAACCTTCTTTGATTCCCTGAACTTAAAAAAGTAGTGTCTGTATAATTCAGATTAGAAGTCTCATTTAAAAATCCGAATATGCCGCTTAAGCTTGAATTATAGTATATCCTGTATCTGACTGAATGGTTTGAGCTGTTCCAGAACAAGGTGATGTTCCCGGAGCCATCATTGGCAGTCTGTGATATATTCAAAATAACTGGCTTTTCAGGAAACAGAAATGACGCAAAAGTAAAATTTGTTGAATTCCTCCCTATGTTTCCATAAATATCAGCACACCAGACATTCCAAATATAATAGCCGTCTCCCTCTGTAGTTATTGAAGAAAAGTTGCTTTCAGTATTTTTCACTGGATTCTGCACACTCTGATTAAGATGCCATACTCCTGTCCAGTTCCCATACAGCGAGCAATTAGATATTGGGCTTGAATCATTTACAGTATAATTAAACTGCCCTATTGTAAATGCAGAGAAGTTGTGATTGTTTGAAGGATATAATAAATCGACAACAGGAGGATTAAGTTCAATAATCTCTATAACCTGCCATGAGACATTATGGACATTTGTTGAAGTTGTTGATTTTGTTGCCCTTAAATTCGTTGCATTAGTTATGACAGTGTTTGTAAGGGCATTCGCATGAGTATTCCCTGTGCCTGTGCTGTCATGGGCTTGCCAGTTGAACGATCTTGAAGTATTTTTAAGTTTGCTTAAAGAAGTATCCACAGGGCTTGTTGTTCCGTCAATATTAAAGCTCCCTCTCTGGACTTCAAGCAATGGAGACTCAATAACAAACCATTCCACATACATAAATCCTGCATCATCATTTTGCCTGTAAAAGCTTACTGTATTAGAATCTGCAATAAATCCTCCGATATTATTGAGGCCGAGAGTAGTGCCTGAATCAGAAGTGCTTGAGAATATCAGAAAGCTTTTATTAAGATTAACTGGATTGGCAATTGTGTCTGTTCCTGACAAAGCAGATGCCGAGAAGCTCCCGTTCTGGACATTCGCCCCCTTCCACTCGACAACCTGCCATGAAACATTCCCTTCTGTTCCTGAAACACCTCTTCTTAATTCAATTGCAGTTTCATTAATAAATTTCCCTGTCCATCTGGCTTGCTGATTATCAGTAGTTGTTCCTGAGTTAAGCCTGCTTGAGATAATTATGAATGACGCTGAAAGATTTACGCTGTTTATTGTAACATTGAGTGTCAGGTCTGTTGTGGAAAAAGCCTCTTCACCTCTTTGAACACTCAGATTAGGCCCGGTAATTAACTCCCACTCTATGTTTGCTCCTGCTCCTGAAGCATAATTCTCAAATCTGATAACAGTTGAGCTGGCAAAAGTGCTTGTTGCAAAAATAGAATCTGGTCCTGAATCAGTAGTGTCGGATTGATGCAAAATAAAGGATTTCTTTGAATCAACTTCTTTTATAAGAACGTTCTGAGGGCCGTCAACTGCTGTTGCTGTCCCTCTCTGAACAACCCAATCATTTGTAAATAAAAGGCTTGAATTTGCAATAAAAGTTACAGTGCTTGAATTTGTGAGTCCGAAAGAGTCATTGACATACAAAGAGAGGTTATGCTGTCCGTCAGAAACGCTGAATGTGGTATTTGCGCAGTTTGGAATGGTTATGTTGCTTCCTCCGTCTATGTTGTACCAGCACGAATCAAGATTTGCATCAGATGCAGTATATTTCAGAGGAAGGCTTTCATTGTAGTTATAAGTTGTATTTTGTGGGCTGGCTAAAGTCAGGCCTGGAGGAGTTGTGTCAATAAGGGTTATTGTCCTTGTTTCTGTTGAATTTGAGTTTCCTGCAAGGTCAAGCACAGTAACATTGTAATAATAAGTTATGTTTGAAGATGGAAGCCCTGTAAAATTGATTGTTCTTTGAGGGGTTGTAAAAGTAGTTACATTAACTGCACTGGTTGAATTGAAAAGCCTGAAAGTGATGTTTGCCTCGTTTGCTTCACTGACTGTTACGTTTATGTAAATCCAGCTTCTTTCAGCTTCAGTTCCATTAGCTGCTGTTCCTGCTCCATAGC
>JALUUW010000011.1 GCA_027021195.1 Candidatus Pacearchaeota archaeon
ACTTAAGCTCAATATTCCCTATCCTCATGTCTTAAGAAAATTAGGGCTTGTTTTTAAAGATTTTGGGAAGTTATGATCATGAATCCTTGAAAGAATGAACTTTGCCCTTTCTTCAACAGGCATTGCAGGGACAATTACAGGATTGTATCCAAAGCCAACATAAGTTTCTATTATTGCTTCATGTATTTCTTTTTGCTCTTCTTCTGTTTCTTTTCTCAATTCATCTGTTTCATAAAAGTCCAAAAAACCCATCACAAATACCTTGTTATATCTGAATTTATGAACATATTTTATTGCCTCTCCTGAAACTTTGAGCTTATTCCATTTCATATAAGCTATTGTATCAATGATTCCTCTGTCTGAAAAAACAACTTTCTTCTTTCTTGCATTAAAAATTTCAAATGTCTTTTTTTGAAGATTTAATATTTCTCTGTGAAATTCATATAAATTAATCTCTTTAATTGACTTTCCTGAAAACCTTCTATCAGTCATTGCAATTTTTCTTGCCGCCTCTTCTAAAACCAGAATCCCGTGTTTTTTTAATTCATTGATAACTGCAGTTTTTCCAGTCCCAGGAGCTCCAGAAATTACATATATTGCCATTTTAACTCTTTAACTCTTTATTTATCCATTCAAGATAGCTTTTACTGCCATCAGCAACAGGGAATGCCAGAATTTCAGGGATATCATAAGAGTGAACATCTAATATCTCTTTTTGGATTTTCTTATAAAGATTTTTTTTGCTCTTTATAATGCAAAGCCATTCTCTGGAATTTTCAATTTTTCCTTTCCACAGATACTTGCTTGTTACAGGCCCTAAAATCTGAATACATGCTGCAAGCCTGTTTTTAAGCAATATGCCTGCAATTTTCTCTGCATCTTCCCTCTTTTCAACACTGGTTATAACCTGTATATACTCAGTCATTTTTAATTTTGAATTTTTGCATTTCTATCCTTTACACCATCTATTCTATTTCTTCAAACCCTCTCGCAGTCTGGAGCATTTTCTGCTCCTGAAATTTGTCGCAGATTATCTGAAGCCCGACAGGCACTCCATTTATATTGCCTGCAGGAATTGAAATTGCGCAGTTGCCTGCAAGATTTGATGGTATAGTCAATGCATCATATCCATACATCTCTTCAACAGAGATTTTTTCCCCTATTTTATGCGGAAGCCGTGGAACTGTGGGAGAAACTATGCAGTCAACATCCTGAAAAGACTTTGAAAATTCTTCTTCAATTAATTTTTTTGTTTTTAATGCCAGATGATAATATCTTCCATGATGCTCTGCTTTGCTAATCTCACTGCCGCCAAGAATTCTCCTTAAAACCTCTGGCCCTGCAACATCCCCAATCTTTTTCCCATAACGCCTTCCATCAAACCTCCTTGTCCCTGAAAAAAACTCAACATAAACCAAAAGATAATAAGTGGCTATTGCAACATCCAGATGAGGAATTTCAATCTTCTTTATTTTCCATTTGTATTTTTCAGAAGCATTCTTAATTCTCTCTTCAATTAGCTTTTGGATTTCTTTTTCCATTTTAATTCCTTCCAAGTCCAAAACACCTATTGTTATATTTTTTGGGATTTTGTCTATATCTCTCAAATTTAGGTTTTTACTTTCCTGGCTTATAGAATCATTTTCATCCTTCCCTTGAATAACATCCAGCAACAGCGCAGCATCAGAAACATTCTTAGCTATTGGCCCAATCTGGTCTAAGCTCATGCTTAAATCAATTAACCCGTATCTTGAAACACTTGAATAAGTCGGCTTAATCCCAACAACCCCGCAATGGCTCGCAGGATTTCTTATGCTTCCTCCTGTATCACTTCCAAGAGCCATATCGCAAAATCCTGCGCTTACAGCTGCTGCACTTCCTGAACTTGAGCCTCCTGGAATTAAATCCTTTCCTGAATTTAAGGCAGCAGGATTTTTGCACGGCCCGAAAGCACTTGTCTCTCCGGAACTGCCGCAGGCGAACTCGTCCATATTCGTAATTCCTATAATCAGGCCGTCTTCTTCCTTAATCTTCCTGATAACAGTTGCATCATAACCTGCCTTGTAATTCTCAAGAGTTTTGCTTGCGCATGAAGCATGCAAGCCTTTAACATTTATATTTGCCTTGACTGCAATTATCTTTCCTGCAAGCTTTCCAGCTGTGCCTTTTTTTATTTTCTCATCAATAGCTTTTGCTTCTCTTAAAAGCTCTTTTTCATCTCTTAATTCAAGAAAAGCGTTTATCTTACTGTTTTCTTTTTTTATTTTATCTAGATATTTTTTTAGTTTTTCCTGTGTTGAAGTTATTTTAATTTCCATCTTTTATCTTCTGCAAGGGAATCCTTGGAATTCCTTTTTTATCTTTCTCCTCCTTAATTTTTTTTATTTCCAAAGGCTTAATCCATCCTGCCTTTTTCTCAAGATGCCTCACCATTGGAATTCTTTCTTTTGTTCTGACAACAATAATTACTCTTGCTCTTCCATAAAAAACATCCACATCATATTTTTTGTTTTCATAATTCCTGCATAAATCCTCTATCTCTTTTATCCTGATAATCCTCTTTATCTCTTGCTCTCCTTCTTCAGTATCAATAAACTCTGTTATAATAAACTCTTCCTCAATCCGCTCCCTCTCAAATCCCAAATCTTCCATGAATTTAATAAAAGCTTTTTTAAACTCCTCGTTTTTCTTAAAGCTATACCTGTGCCTGAATCCGTTATTGTCTGTTCCTGTCAGAATAAATCTGTTTTTTGTCATTTTATGTCTCTCAACAAGCCATTAATATAATCCATGCTTGCGTCATTTAATAAAACAACATCAAAGTTTTCCTTGAATTTTTCCAATGAATCTTCAACATTGTAATTAAGAAATCCTACTTTGATTAAATTTTCATAATCAAAACCCTCAATCATTCCCAAATCCCCAAGACCATCACCTAATAATAAAGCATTTTTTCTTCTTATTAATTCTTCATAAATCGGCAATCCTTTAACTTCAGTTTCATGCTTGTTCATAGAATGGATAATTGGCTCCCTGACCCGTATTGCTACCCCATTATCATCAAAATCATAAAAATTAGCTATAACATGAACATTGCCATATAATCTGCCATCCTTCTTTAAATATTCTGTAATCATATCTCCTGGACCAGCAGACATTATTATCAAAGGAATATTATTTTCATGTAAATTATCAATAAATTCCAAAGTTCCTTTCCTGAATTCAATTCCTCCTTTTGCAACAATTTCTTCTATAACCTTTTTATTAAATCCGCATTCAACTAACAATTCAAAATGAGCCCTCCACCACTCGCGCATTTTATCGTTTTTCTCTTCAGGACTTATATGCGGGTCTATTTCAATAGGATGGTATTTGTCAAAAAGCTTATGAGCTCTTGAAGCATAATCTTTAGTTAAATAATTGCCATTTCTAACCTGAGCAATAACAGTCGGTGTTTTCTGACCTTTTACAAAAGCTTTTGTCAGGGTTCTGTCAAAATCAGCAATAACATGAAATTTCTCTTTTCCCCCTTCTCTGATTTTTCGCTTTATTTCATTCAGTCTTTTTTCATTTTTAATGATAATTCCTTCCCTTACCATCCTTTCTTCTCTGCAATTATGAAATTTTCATTTTTTTCAGGAGCATTGTTAAACATTCTATCTCTGAAATCTTTATTGCATTCGCTATAACATGCAGGCTCTTTTTCTTCTCTTTCGCTTTCAGGCCTTTCAATTCCGTCTTCTTTTGGAAGCTTTTTTTCAATCCTAGTCAATTTCTCTGAAAAAGAGTCCATAATAGACTTTGCTTCTTTCTTGATTTTTTCTTTTTCTTCCTCTGACACTTTATGAAACAGGAAATCCATGATAATTACAGAAAAAGAATATTTATAAGATATTTGGTGATAATTAAGGTTATTGAATGTCAATCATAATATAATCACCACAGCATCCGACATTGTAAACCTCTGTCCTGCCTATTTTCCTTCTTCCTTTTCCCTCATGAATGTGTCCGCAAAATACATATTTTGGCTGTTTTCTTTTAATATAATCAAGTATTGCTTTGCTTCCTGCGTGTTTTCCAATATAAGATTTAGGAGCATCAGGATTAGTAACTTTATCTAAGACTTTATAAGGAGGCTGATGACAAATCAAGATATCGACCTCTCCAAATCTTTTCAAAATCCCTTTTGCTTTGTCTGTTTGCCTTTTTGCTTTTTTCAAGCTTTTCATATAATCTCCTGGCCTAAAGTCCTGAACCCAATTAGTATCAACAAAATACTCCAAAAAACCCACTCTTAATCCATTAATATTTCTGACTCTGTTTTTTACAAGATGAACATTTCTCATCTTGTTTACTTTGGAGTATTCCATTCCAACATTTCCCTGAATAGTATAAACAGGAGCAAATTTAGACAGATATTTTAATAAATGGATAGTAGAGCCATATATTTCTTTTTCAATTAACTTTTGTTCTCTCTTGGTTGGCTTTTTCTTCTTTAAGCCTTTTTTTACCCTCTCAAAATTCTCAAATGCAAATTTTCGTGCCAAATCAGCTTTCCCTACATCTCCTGTTAAAAGAACTAAGTCTGCTTTTTCTAGTTCTTTTTCTAATTTACAAATTTTCTCTGAGCCATGCGGGTCTCCAATAACTAAAATTTTCATAGTTAAAACAAACAAAAAACAGGTTAAAAAACTTACTACAAAAAACCTTCATTTACTCTTCACCTTCTCCGGATTCTTCACTTGCTTCTTCCTGGTTTGATTCCTCTTCAGAGTTATCTACAGGATCGCATCCGCAACATCCATTCATTTTTCCTCCTTTATGGTTTTATTTAATTAAAATAAGATTTATTTAAGGCGTAAGCCTTTCTGGGTCTCGCGGCAGCAAACACGCTTCTCTTGTGTTGTCCAAACCAAGCATTCTTTGAGTCAGCCTGTCAAGCCCGAATCCAACACCTCCGTGCGGGACTGCCCCATACTTAAAAATATTCTCGTAAATATCCGGAATTTTAACCCCCTTTTCTTTTGCCTGTTTTTTTAAGACATCTAGTCTGTGCTCTCTCTGGGCGCCTGTTGCAATCTCAACCCCTCTCCAGAGCAAATCAAAACTCCTTGTTCCCTTGGTGTCATTCTCCGGCTTCATATGGTAAAAAGGCCTGACTGTCCATGGATAGTTAGTAACAAAAACAAACTCCTCTTTAAACTTTTTAAGAACATGCTCTCCAATCATTCTCTCGGCCTCTGCATCCAAATCATCATCTTCTGTTAGTTTTTTTCCTTTCTTTAAAAGAATTTTTTTTATTTCAGGCATAGATATTCTTGGAATTTTTTTAGGAATCTTTAACTTAACCTCAAGCAATTCCAGCTCCTCTTTATTCTCTTCATTTATTTTTTTAAGAACGTATTTAAGCATGTTCTCTATAATATCCATAACATCATTCTCATCATTGATAAATCCCATTTCAAAATCAATGCCTGTAAACTCTGTCAGGTGCCTTGTTGTATGGGATTTTTCTGCTCTGAAAACAGGCCCTATCTCCATAACTCTCTCAAACCCCCCCATTACAAACATCTGCTTGTAAAACTGCGGGCTTTGCGCAAGAGAGGCTTTCTGCTTGAAATAACTTACAATAAAAGACTCTGCTCCAGACTCCAGCCCTATCGTGGTTATCTTGGGAGTATTTATAATTACAAAATTCTCGTCTTTAAAGAAATCAACAGCATGCCTGTAAATATTTGACCTTATTTTAAATATTGCAGAAATTTTTTTTCTTCTTGTATCTAAAAACCTGTAATCCAGCCTTTTTGGAAGCTCTGTTTTTGAATAATCAGAAACATCAATTGGAAGCTCTTCTGCACGGCTTAAGACAGCAATTTCCTCTGGATTAATCTCTTTTCCCCCAGGAGCCTGCTTGGAATCAACAACCTTCCCTTTAACATGCAAAACACTCTCTCTGGAAATTTTTTCCATATCATCAAAAATCTCCTTAGGAGTCTTAGACTGAACTCCTGTAACCTGAATAATTCCTGAAACATCCCTTAAGAGAATAAACTTTACCTTGCTTAAGTCTCTTACAAGATGAACCCATCCTGCAATCTCAACAACATCTCCTGCTTTTTTCTTCTTAAAAACATCTTTTACAGGAATTCTTTTTTTAAACAGGTTTTTTGAATCTGGATGCTTTTGCTGTTTCATAACTAACAAAGAAAGAGTTTGTTTATTAATTTATTGTTTGAAAATTCGCAAAGATTTTTAAAAAGACTAATCTATGGGAATTTGCATGACAGCTAAAAATCCATGGCATGATGTGAAAATCGGAAGAAAAGCCCCTGAAATAATTAACGCTATAATTGAAATTCCTAAAGATTCCAAACAAAAATATGAGCTGGATAAAGAGACAGGAATGTTAAAATTAGACAGGTTCCTGTATTCTTCAGTGCATTATCCCGGAGATTATGGATTTATTCCTCAGACTCTATGGGATGATGGAGACCCATTGGATATAATTATCCTGACCAACAGGCCGACTCTTCCAATGGTTCTTGCAGAGGTAAGAGTGGTGGGTGTAATAAGAATGATTGACGGACAGGAAAAGGACGACAAGATTATAGGAGTATACAAAAACGACCCAAGATTCAAAGAATTAAAAGATGTTCGCGACATTCCAAAACACACTCTTAATGAATTAAGGCATTTTTTTGAAACATACAAGCATCTTGAAGGGAAGCACTGCCAGGTTCCAGAGATTCTCAATAAAAAACAGGCCATAAGGGATATAAGAAAAAGCATCAGAAGCTATCAAAGAAGATTTCATGTGAAAAGGGCTGAAAAAAGTTCTTCAATAAAAAACTAAATTCAGAACAGATTTTGTCTCTAAGTTTTTTAGATTATTGTATAAACTTCTTAATAATCTCCATAGCTTCTTTTCCAGATATCTTTCCTTTAAACTCTTTCATAACAAGTCCCATATAGGCATTTGGATTTAATCCGGGTTTTTCCTTAATCATCCTCATAATCTTCTCCTCAATTTCATTTAAGTCAATTTTTTCAAACTTAACTGCATCTTTAAGTTCAATGCCATTAACAACTCTCTCCATGACCTCTTTAATCTGTGATTCAGAAATTTTCCCTTTTTTAAGCATATTCAAAATAGAAGGGATATTATCTTCAAGTATTTCATAAGTCTTAACAATGCTTATTTTTTCTTTGCTTGCAATCTCCTTTGGAAAAATCAGGAGAACTTTTGCAATTAGCTGAGGGTTATCAATAATTTTTAAAAGCTCCTTAAATTCTTCAAGCTTATTTTCCTTGAAAAGAATCCGAATCATCTCTTTGCTTAATCCTGTTCTCATCAGCTCTCTCTCAACTTCGCTTCTGAGTTTAGGCAGGCTTTTTTTAGCCTCATTTATAAAATCTCTTGGAATTTTCAGCAATGGCAAGTCAGTTTCAGGGTACATTCTTGCTGCTCCTGGCATTGGTCTTAAAAATTCTGTTTTTCCATCAGGAAGAACATTTCTGACTTCGCTTAGATTTTTTTTGCCTTCTTTAAGAAATTCCTGCTGTCTTTTTATCTCTTTGTTAAGAGTCTCAACCATTGTCTTCGGATCCTGAAAGCCTTTAAGCTCAACCCTGTTGCTTCCTTTAATTGATATATTAATATCTTGCCTGATTGTGCCAATCCCCCTTCTAACTCTGCAGCTTCTCAGAATATCTCCGATATGCAGTGCGACTTCTTTTGCCTGCTCAGGAGTTTTTATGTCTGGAGCAGTCGCTATCTCAACTAAAGGAATTCCAAGCCTGTCAAGCCTGTAGATAGTGATTTTTTTTTCTTTTCCAACAGGCCTCGCAGAATCCTCTTCCAGAAAAACTCCCTCAATTCCAACTCTGCCATAGGCTGTTTCAACCCATCCTGAGTGTGCAATCATTACTGTTCTTTGAAATCCAGAAGTATTAGAGCCATTAACAACTGTCTTTCTCATAATTTGTGTTAGTGGTATGATTCTGCAGTTAAGCAAAAGAGAAATCTGCAATGCAATCTTTAAAGCATCTTTGTTTATTTCATGGGGAGGCTCTTCATCAAGTTCAACAAGGCAGTTGCTGTCCCTGTAGCCTTGGTAAATAAATTCCCTGTCCTGCTCCATCTCGTGTCTTGCAGCAGGGTCAATCTCCCCGCTTTCTCCGGCAACAACATGAAGCTTCCTCTTAATTACATAATCAGGCTCATCACTCCTCAGCAAAGAAGGACAGTTGCAAAACAGCTTTTTAGTGTCTAACTGCTGATGGATCTCAAGCCCGCATTTTAACCCTATTTTTGAATAATCAATTTTTTCCATACAGAAAAAAAAGAAAAAGAGTTTATTAAATTAGTGATTCTTTACATTCCCGCTACAATGAAAATCGGGCAATATGAATTTAAACAAAAGTTTGGTCTTTTCATTGGCATGAGATAATACTTTCCAATCTTCAGCTGCTTGGCAAAAATATTTTATGTTAACTCCTGCTAATTCCGATAGTATTCTGATATCATACAAATCCGAAATAAATTTCAGCTCCTCTGCCAGATTCAAGTCGCCTGGGCTTAGCATGGCCTGCTCTCTTTTATCAGCTATACAATCTAAATTTTCTTTAACACTCTCTTCAGTCAGTCCGACTCTCTCCTGACGGACAAATTTCCCAAATCCAGGATTTCTGATTAATGAATTCGCACTTCTTGCAAGCTTTGGGATAATAATGTCTTCTGGTGCTGCTACGACATATGTTACTTGTTTATTCTCCAGTATTTTTCTTTTGGAGTGCTCTAATTCTCTTTCCAATTTACTTTTTGAATTCTGAAAACTATTTTCATTTCTTCTTGAAAATTCAATGAGCAATCTCTCTCCTTCTTTATTTTCAATATCTAAGTTAAAAGACCTTGAATTTTTTTTGGTTTTAACACTATACCCGTTATCTAAAAGGTATTCTTTAACCGGCTTGCTTATTATTTTAAAATCATTATAATTAAGAGGTCTGACAACAGATAAATCAATGTCTGAAGTTGGTCTCCTGCACATAGAAGGCAGATATGACTGGGATGCTATGCCTCCAACCAAATAATACGGCTCTTTGTCTGTTAAGGTGCTGACTGCTTCCAGCCCCTCACTAATTAAAGCATCATCAATCGTTAAGGGTTTAACATACAATTTCCTTACTTCTCCTTTTTTTCTCATACCATATAACATTCTTTTCCCATTTATAAACCTTCCGATTATGTAACCCCTTAGAAGTCACAACTATATTAGGCAGGCAGAAAATTTAAAGCAATAAAATTTATAACCATCTCAAAACAATTAAGAGCATGAAAAACAGCAAAAAAGAGGCAGGATTTCTCGGTCTGGAGCATCCTACTTTCAAACTTCCAAAAACACTTGGGCAAAGAGCAGCAGACTCTCTGACAAAATGGGCTGGTAGCTGGACATTTATAATTTTGTTCCTGGGATTTTTAGGGCTATGGATAGTATTTAACATTTATATTGTTGTAAGATGGAATCTTGGGAAGCCTTTTGACCCGTTTCCATTTATCTTATTAAATTTAGCTTTATCGTGCCTTGCGGCTATCCAGGCTCCGGTAATCTTAATGTCTCAAAACAGAGAGGCTCAGAAAGACCGGCTGAGAGCCCAGTATGATTATGCTGTAGACAGAAAAGCAGAAAGAGAAATTCAGGAAATAAAAAAGCAGCTCAACAGAATTGAAAGGCTTCTTAAAAAATAACTATAATATTCTTTTCAAATAGACAATAAAAACAGCCCATAGGGCCACAATGAAAGCTATTATATAGGAAAATGCTTTGGGATTGTTCTGCATTGGCAGAAGAATGTTCATTCCGTAAATGCTTGAAACAGCGGCAGGTATGCTTATCATTATTGTAAATACTGTAAGAAGGGTAATTATTTTGTTAAGCTTATTTGATGCAAGTATTACAAGAGTATTCCTAATGTTGGAGATTGTTTTTAGTGATGCCCTGCATAAATTAAACCCTTGCTGCGCTTCAATTGCCAGGTCTCTTATCTCTTCTTTTTCCCTTGAAGGAAATTTTGCATTTTTTATTATTTTCTCATATACTAAATTTGTATAATAATAAGATGCAACAAGATCGTTCAGAATGCTTTCCTGTTCCAGCAGATTATTTATCTGCCTGTCAGTAAGTTTTCTGATATTTGCTTTCTCTTTATTGACTGCTTTAACAGTATTAAGAGTAAATTCCTCAAAACCCTTATTTATAAAATAAAACATCATTAGGATGCATTTTATTTTCTTAGAGGTGTTAAATTCTTTCTTTCTGCTTATAATCTGTTTTACAAACTGCGGACGTGATGGAGAAAGAGTAAGAATAAAGTTTCTTGAAAGAAGTATAAGAACTGAATTAAGCTTTCTTGTATCTGGAGAAATTGTCTTTAAGATAATATAAATTTCCTTCCCAATAAACTCAACTCTCGGAATTTCATCAGAATCAAGTGCAGACATAATGTTATTTTTATCAATTTTAAATTTATTGCATAGGCTATCTATCTCTTCCGGAGAGGGAGATATTGCATTTATCCAGCATCCCTTTTCAAAATTTTTTAACTGCTGAAGTTCATAATTTTTTGTTTTAAAATACTCTATCATCTTAACCCCTTATAGCATTAGCGGAAAAATCTGATTCTTTTATAAATCTTTAAGTCTAGATTGTTGCTTTGCATGGCAAGAACCTTCTTTTAAAGGCGCTAAACTTGCCTTTGTTCAGCCTTTTCCCTCTTTTAGATTATTATGGCCTCTGTTTTTGTGTCTTTTTTCTCGTCAAAATCAGCTACAAGCCCTTCAGTTGTCAAGACCATTGAAGCAATGCTGGATGCTGACTGGAGAGCATTGCGCACAACTTTTGTAGGGTCTATAACTCCTGCATTAAACAAATCTTCATATCGGTCAGTTTTTGCATTGTATCCTACATTCTCTTCCTTCCCTTTAAGAGATGCAATTATCTCTGAATCTTCTTTTCCTGCATTAAGCGCTATCTGTCTTAACGGCCACTCTAAAGCCTTTTTAACAATATTTATCCCAACCTTCTCATCTCTGGAAGACTCATTGTTTTTCTCAAGCTCATCTAATAATCCATCTATCTCTTTAGTTGCATGAAGGAGCATCAACCCTCCTCCAGGAATCACTCCTTCTTCTACTGCTGCCTGAGTGGCATGAAGCGCATCATCAATCCTCATCTTTTTTTCTTTAAGCTCTGTCTCTGTAGCAGCGCCAACATTAATAACAGCAATCCCTCCGCTTAGCTTTCCAAGCCTTTTTCTCAGATCTTCTCTTCTATAATCGCTTTCTTCATTCCCTATCTGGGACTCCAGCTGCTTCACTCTTTTTTCAATTTCCTCTTTTTTTCCATGACCTTCTATAATTATTGTTTCATCTTTTGAAACTTTTACTTTTTTTGCAGAGCCCAAATCTTCAAGCTTCACATCTTCAAGCTTCATATCCAATTCTTTTAGAATTACTCTTCCCCCTGTAAGCACTGCAATATCTTCAAGAAGCTCTTTTTTTTCGTCTCCGAATCCAGGAGCTTTCACAGCGCAAACTTTTATTGAACCTCTTATAAGATTAATAACAAGAGTTGTCAGCGCCTCCCCTTCAATATCATCAGCTATTATTATTAAAGGCCTTCCTTCCTGATTCACTATCTCAAGTACTGGAACAAGATCCTTTATGCTTGAAAGAGTCCTGTCAGTAATGAATATATAAGGATCCTCAAAGCTTGTCTCCATTTTTTCAGGGTCTGTTGCCATGTAAGGAGAAACATACCCTTCGTTAAACTGCATCCCCTCTACAACTTCCAGAGTTGTGTCAATACTTTTGGCTTCCTCAACAGTTATAACTCCTGTATGCCCTACTTTTTCCATGGCTTCTGCAATAAGGTTTCCTATTTTCTCATCATTATTTGCAGATATTGTTGCAACCTGAGCTATTTTTTCCTTGTCCCTGACAGAAATGGATTTCTTTTTAAGGAATTCTATTGTTTTCTCTGTAGCTTTCTCAATTCCCTTTTTAATCTCTATAGGATTAAGCCCGGAAGTAATATTTTTTATGCCTTCTTTAATCATCATCTGTGCAAGAAGTGTTGCTGTTGTTGTCCCATCTCCTGCTTTTTCCTGAGTCTGTGAAGCAACTTCTTTTACAAGCTTTGCTCCTATATTCTCAAATTTATCTTTAAGTTCAATCTCTTTTGCAATTGTAACTCCGTCATTAGTTATAAGAGGCGTTGTCCTATCAAGAATTATATTTCTTCCTTTTGGCCCCAGAGTCACTTTGACAGTATTCGCTACTTTGTCAATTCCGCTGACAAGAGCCTGCCTTGCATTCTCGTTAAAAATTATCTGTTTTGACATTTTATTTCTTTTCAGAGTTTTCTGTTTTTTCTTCTGAATTATCTTCTGAATTGTTGCCCCCTATTTTTGCAATTATGTCTTTAAAATCAACTATGAGATACTTTTCATTGTCTGCCTCTATCTCTTCTGAACTGTATCCTTTATAAATGACTATGTCGCCTTTTTTAATAGGAAGCCTCTTTCCATTCGGAAAAAGACCCATTGCTACAATCTCTCCTTCGTTTTTGTCTTCTGATTCTGGCAAAATTATCCCTGATTTTGTTTTTGTTTCCCTTTTAACTGGCTTTATCAACACTCTCTCACCTATTGGCTTAATCTCCATTTTAATGTAAAAAGAATATTTAATGAAAAATTATTGATGCAATCTATTTATATAGTTTTTTTCCTCAATATTGAATATATTAGATACTTTTAGTAGCTTAATAATAAATTTTAAATACTGATAGTATCCATTAAATTATATGGAAAACCTGACAAAAAGAGAAAAGCAGGTCCTCATAGAGTTATTAAAAAATTCAAAAGCCAGTGACCAGGAAATATCCAAAAAGCTCAGAACCTCAAGGCCGACTGTCTTCAAGATAAGAAAAAGAATTGAAAATAAAGGAATAATCAAAAAATATATTGCAGTTCCTGATACTGAAAAAATGGGTTTTGCTGTTCAGGCGCTGATTCTTTACAGATGGAAGGATTATTCAAAAACACAGGAATTGAAAAAAACAGTCAATTTTATAAAATCTCTTCCAGAAGCTATTTTTTTTGCAAGAGGCGAGGGGAACAAAACAGACATAATCATCTCATTGCATCAGAGTCTAAAAGAGTGCGAGGAGTTTATAAAAAAAATCAAATGCAAACTTGAAAATAATGCCTCAGAAATAGAGGTGTTTCTATTTTCTGCAGACGGAATTTTAAAGAGCTATGACATCTCTTCACTTATGATTGACAAAATTATAGAAAAGTGAAAGGGATTCATTCCTCAAGCCGGTCATTTAACTCGTGGGAAAAATTCTCAAGCATTTTTTCTTTAATAGTCTCTTTGTTTTTTGCCCATTCTTCATGCCCTAAAACCCATCCTAATTTTACATAAGCAGTTTCAGCAAGCATGTCTTCAAGATAAATAATCCCTGTCTCCAAAAGCTCGCGGCCATTACTATATACAAAAGGGTCAAGCCTTCCATAAATTGTCTGGCTGGCAGCGCAGACAATTACTCCTTTATCCTGAATCTCCTTAAGCTTTCTTGTCCACGAATTTCTTGCTCTTTTAGTAGGAGCATGACCAAGTCCTGAAAGCTCAAGAACAATTCCCTTATACTCTTTTTCAAGATAGTAGTCAAGGATTGAGGGATTCTGTCCGGGATAGACTTTCAATAAGGAAACCTTTTCCTCAAATCTTGTATCAGTTTTAGTCTTTTTTTTATTGTCTCTTACATGATAATCTCCAATTTTCTCAATCCTGTCTGGAAATACTTTTGCAAAAGGCTTTTCATTAACCACTTTAAAAGCATCTCTTCTTGAAGTGTGCATTTTTCTCACTTTTGTTCCGGGCATTGCATAACAAAAATCATCATTTGAGCTGGCATGTCCGACAAGCATAACTTCTGCAATGTCTGATATTGCTGCTAATGCAGAACACTGGAGATTCAAATTAGCATCACTTGAAGCCCTGTCAATGCTCCTCTGGCTGTAAGTCAAAACAACAGGCTTATTCAGATTTTTAAGAAAAAGAGATAGTGCAGCAGAAGTATAATGCAGAAAATCAGTCCCATGAGTTATGATTATGCCGGAGATAGCAGAATCATTAAGAAACTTCTCAGTTATTTTTGCAATTTTCTGCCAGTCCTTAAAATCCATGTCTTCAGATGCTTTCATAAACGGAACCTCTACTTTAACAACATTCACTTTGTCAAAAATTCCTGGATAAAACTTAAACAGGCTTTCGGGAGTTGTCAGCCAATCCACCCCTCCTTTCCTGGGATTTAAGCGAGCCGCAATAGTCCCTCCTGTAATAACCATCGCAATATTCGGCTTTTCAGGGTCTCTCTTAAGCTCAGTTTTTTCTTCTTTTTCCTCTCTGGATTTTTCAATAACTTCAATTTTCAGAACATCTTTTTTATTAAACCCTATATTATAACCAGAATCTAATTTCAATAAAACAACTCCTCTTTCACTCTCAGGCCTTTCCAGAAGAGTTCCTTCATAAATTACCTTTGCCAGATGGACTTCAACATAATCTCCCGGAGTTGCGTTTGTTTTGTTTGTTTTTGATTTCATAAGAAAAACAAGATTAGAGAGGTTAAAAAGCTTGCTGGTTATTTTTTCTCCTGCCAGAAAGGAATAATTTTTTGTTTAAATTTATTTTGCCTTAGGTATGATGAAATTTTCCTGGCATGTTCTGCTGGAACTATAAAAACCCCTCTTGAAATCTTTTCCCCCCCATACTCTCTAATCAGCCCATCTTTAGTATACTTCTTTTTTCCAACTTTTTGAGTATACCCATAAAGAGTTCTCCAAACAGAGATATTTTTATTCCTGTCTTTTCCCTGGGAAATAATGAAAAGATAATATTGTTCTATGTCCACTTTTCCAACATATTTCCCAAATAGAACAATCCCGTTTGCAATTAAGCTCCTTTGCAGTTCATCCCATTCATCCAATTTTCCGACTGAACAGCTGATTTCATTTTTAATCCCTAAAAGATTCCAGTATTTTTTTACTTTGATGCTCTCATAAAAACTTTCTTTAATTCCATTTATCTGCTTTTCCAATTTCTCATCAGTTACATCAATAAATAAATCTATATCGCTCCTTCTTCCCGCTTCTCCCCTTGCAACAGAGCCAAATAGAATTATTTGACTTATCTTATCTGAATTTCTATTTAACTTCTCAAGTAAAAAAGAGACAAAGTCCTCTGCATATGCAATTAGTTTATAATTCATGTTTTGTTTCCTCCAAGAAGATTTTTTTTAAAGAATTGAAATCTCTTAATAATTTTTCTAGAATAAACTCATCCTGTCTTCTTCCATAACATAATTTATTTCTTACATTTTCAATATTCATAATGAGTGCAAGAATGCTTTTCTTTTCAGGAAAATCAAAGGGAAATTTTTCATCAATTTTTCTTTTAGAATTAAACCATTCATGTTTGATAATAAATCCCGGATCAATTAAATTTTTCTCATGCAAAAGAATCTCCAGCATATCAATTGCAGCTGCAGAAGTATGAAATCCGAGAGTTCTTTGCCTTTTTTCAATGCCTTTTGTTACTGCGGCTTCAATTTCTTCAATGCTCTCCCTTAAATTTTCCAGATGGCTCTCAATTTTCATATATTTGCTTATGATACTAAGTATATAAATATTTCGTTAGTTAGTCGCATATATGACTAAGTGCATAAAAATTATGTTATTTAGTCGCATAGCCGGATTTATAGGAAGATTAAAACTCACACAATCTTATTCTCAATCAAAAAATCCTTGACTTTCCTGTAAATTTTCTCATGGCCTTTTGCATTTGGATGGGGACCGTCATCAATAGGAAAATCATCCTTGTCAAGCAAATCCCTTATGTAAATATAATCTGCATTGTTTTTATCTGCAATTGCCCGTAATTTGTCGTCATATTTCTTCAGGTTTTCATTTGTGTAGCTTATGGTTTTATGCCATGGAACTGGGGTGGTTTTTGGCTCATCAACAGGTTTTATTCCAAGAAAAATAATCTTTTCAGTAAATTTTTTTGAAAGCTCAATTAATTTTTCAATGTTTTTTTCAAATTGCTCAATTGGAACAGGAATGTCATGCCCATCCGCCTTTCTCCAAATCCCATGCCCCCCATGCTGTACTCTCCCCAAAAATGCATATTACTGCCATAATTAAAATAACTCTGAAAGATATAAAAACCTTGCCAAAGAAAACACATCTAAATTATGGGGCCAGACAGCTGGAATTAAAAATCTTCTTCACTTTTACTAAATCAATTTTATAAAAACTAAATAAGATATTGGATCTAATTAAAGAATCAAAGCATAAATAATCATTATATTACTCTATACACCCACCGAGCAAAATAAATGAACGGGGTGTCTAAAATTGCTATTAATGCTCTTAATGGAAATGAGCCTAGAATCAGAGGCAGTAATGGAGTTATCCCA
>JALUUW010000012.1 GCA_027021195.1 Candidatus Pacearchaeota archaeon
TCAGGTTCATTAAAACATTCCCCATGTTTGTAACATTCGCTGTCCGCTCTTCTGAAACCTCTGTTGCATTAACCTCCCCGTAATCTATGCTGTCAGGAAGAGCAAGGGCGAGGAGAGTGTTTATTGTTGTAGCATTATTTCTTTGTCCGGAAACTGACATATTGTCAGTTATAGCAACACTGCAATTCCAATTCCCGCTGTTAGCATAATACCAGACCTGAAAGGTGCAATTAAAATAAGACTCGTTTTCATTCCCATATCCTGAGTCAAGTATGCAGCTGTTATTTGTGTAATGATAATTATTATCATCAAGGTCACCATAAAATGAAATGCTTGAATCAAAAAATTCAGCTGTTGCGCTTTCAAGGCTTGAATCTCCATCATACTCATAAACAACCCCTTCGCAAGAAACTTCAATGCTGTCTGCAGGAATTAAGTCAATCTCTCCTGCAGGGATTGCAAATCCATCGTCGACATTTAAAGTGCTTATTGCAGGGGGAGAATTTAAAGTCAGATTTTCCATGACATCAAATCCGGCTCCGCTCACACTAAGATTAACCTCTCCTGTAATATAATTGCTTCCGTTGTTAAGGACCCTTACTCGAATCTCATCCCCTACAGCGCATGGTGTGTTCAAGAGCTCGCAATCAATCATATAAAGATTATCTGATCCGGAATTCCCTGCAGGGCCTATGATGTCTGTAAGGTTGTCGTCAATCCCGTTTGCAGGATTCCACAACACAACTTCATAGCCGTTTGCGCTTGTGCCGTCAAGAGCGTCATTCACATATCCAACAATAAAATGGGCTGCAGAGATGCTTGGAAAGATAATGATTATGAAAGATAAAAGACAAAACCTCTTCATGCGGCCTCCGTCATTAAAAGGGTTGTGTTTCTCTTAGCATTAACTTCGTAAACCTGTCCGGGAGTCATTAAGAAATTCTTTCCAACCCCTCCAAAAACATTTACATAACCGATGCTTTTATTAAGGAATTCATCAAAATAGCTGACTGTTTCTATATCAGGATTCATCCTGACAAAATCCCTTACATACATCGTCTGATTTATTTCAAGTAAATTTTTTCCCCTCTTAAGATCTGTCTTTTTACCCTCGTTTTTTGCAAGCCCGAAATCAAGAATAATGACACTGAATAAAAAAAATAAAAGCATAATTGCAATCAATGTTTCTTTTTTCATTGTTCTCTCCCCCAGTTAATTTTATTATGAATGCTACTTAATTCCCCATAAACAGCCTCTTTTTCCTTTTCTCCAAGGTTCTTGTACTCTCTGGAAACAGCCCTGTAAATTTCTCTGGCAGATGTTATATCTCCCTCATTGATTCTTTTTTCAGCTTCAGCGATTCTACGCTTTATCGGGATTAGCCTCTCGAGAATTCTTTGGTTTCTTTTAATAAAATAAAAATAAGCTCCAAGGCATAATGCAACAATAATCCCTGCTATTATCCCAAAATAGCCTTCATTTCCATCTGGGACAAAATCAACTAATGAAAAATATCCTGTAAACACTGGAGAAGTCGCTCCTGCTCTGCTTTCCTCTGCCTCATACCATGGAAGAGTTTTTATTTTCTTTACTGAATTAAGGTTTATATGGCCTTCAATAGAATAGATTATCTCCTTTGTATCAGGGCTGAATGAGATTATAGTGTCTTCTTTCAAGACATCATAATCTATATTCTTAATGTCAATATCCAAAACACTCTCTGCTATGTCTTTAGGAATAATCTCTAAAATAGACATATTCTCGTTTCCCGAGAAATCTATCTTTTCCTTAATCAGAGATACCTCTTTTCTTCCCCCGTCAAGATAGACAATCTCAAGATTGTATGCCTTAGTCTCTACACTAAATCCATTTTCAATCTCTTTCAGAGACATTTTTAAGGTTTCTTTTAGAACATCTTCTGATGCTGAAGGGTTTATCTCAAAAAGAGCATTAGTGATGTCATCCTCTTTTATCTCTTCTCTCCCGGTTTTTTCAGAGATGATTATGATGTTCTCAGGAACTTTTTTCTTTATAGTGTTTAGTTTCAGTCTTGCAGAGTCTATCTTTCTGTTAAGTTCGCTTTTTGTCAATGTCTGGGACTTAAAATTATCAACCTCTCTTCTCAAAGTGCCTAACTCGGACTTTGCACTGTCTATCTCTCTGCTCAGCTTGAGTCCAAAATAAAGATCTTTTTCCTTGCCCCTCTTATTATTGAAGCTGTCTTTCATCATCTCAATGCTTTTTGCGACAGAGTCAATATCCACTATAAAATTATCCACAATCCCGACCAACTGTATATCAAGCCCGGAAGGAGCTATAGAAGTATTCTCTAACAAAGCAGCAGCACTGACCTCTCTTGAGAGGCCCCCCTCATTTCCGGCTTCATCAACAGCACTCACCCTGTAATAATAAGTTTCTCCGCCTTCTGCAAATGCATCAAGAAAGTAGCTATTCTCCCCATCTACTGAAATATAAAAATCTGAATAAGTTACTCCTGGAGATTTTGACCTGTAGATTATAAATTTATCAACTTCCTCGTCCAGATGCCAGTTTATCTTTATTCCTTCTTTATCGCTGACTGCCTTAACATCCCGGATAGTCTCTGGATCCACAGTATCAACAATAAAAATTCCTCCGCTTTTAATCTCGGTCCCGAGATTTCCTTCTAAGTCTCTTGCCTGGAATCTGAAAGAGCCAACTCCTTCTCCAAGTGAATCTGAAATTATTAAATACCCTTTCCATATGCTGCCATAGCCAGTCAGAGGTATTGGACTAAATCCCACTCCGTCAAAAGAATAGCTTAAAGAAGGCATCTGCGGAACAACTTTGGAAGTAATTAATTTAACTTCAACCTTCCCCTCTCCCAAAGGGGAGCTTTTTGACAGTAATATCTGCGCACTTACTGGAACATTAACGCTGAAAACTGCCTCAAACTCGCTGCTTTCATTTCCATACTCGTCTTTGCACTTTATATAGTACTTATAAGTTCCATCAACAAGATCAGTGAGAACCTCTTTATGAGTGGTTCCGAAATTAAAGTCAAACTCCCCTTCCATGAATTCATAAGAGACTCCTTTAGAAGTGCTGTATCTGCAAGTGGAGGGTTTATCAGTATTAATCTCAAAAAGGACTGAAGAGGATTTTACAACATCTCCAAGAATAAAGCCAGTATTATTTTCTGCAGAGGTATTGAAAGTGTATGAAATAACTGAAGAAGAAATGGATTGTGAAAAAAAAGCTGCTAAAGCAAGAAAAAAAAGAATATTAAACAATGCCTTCCCATGTTCATGAAATAAAAGTTTCATCTTGCATTATTTTTTAAGCCGGAATTAGCTTTCCTATCTTCCAAGCTTTTCAATATACCTCCTTTTTTCTTTTCTAATCTTATAGAACAACAAGACTATAAAAACTATTAGGAAAACATAGATGAGCGATAAGAAAGCCTGTTTCAGCCCGATTTTCTTTGGCCGGACATTTATCACAGTACTTGATTCAAAAGTCCTCTTTTTATCATAAAACACTCTTCCGCTTGCTATGTATTTTCCAGGCTTTCCCGGAGTAAAAAAGAAAGTAAAATTTATAATCTCAGATACAGGAACGCTTACTTCTTCGCTTTCAAGTATCTGAATAATTCTCCCGTCGCGTGTTATTTTTCCTTTGAATTTAGCATCAACACTCTTCTCCCCAGTATTTTTAAAGTTTGCAATTATTGGAATT
>JALUUW010000013.1 GCA_027021195.1 Candidatus Pacearchaeota archaeon
AGATGCTTCAAGAAATGACGGTGTCTGGAATGCTTCTTCTGCTCCTACAGAGATTTATATAGGAAAAGACAAAGATCTTGACAGTCCTGCAGACGGGCTTATTGACGAGGTAAGAGTCTGGAACAGGAGCCTTTCAGCAGAAGAAATCCAGCAGATGTATTTCAGTAATTTAAGGAAATACAACCAGACTCAATGGTATCTTTATGTAAATCAGAGCAAAAACTCAACTTCAGGGCTGGATGACGGGACTTACACTTACAGGGCTTTTGCGTCTGACAATCTTGGAAACGAAAATTCAACTGAGTTAAGGCAGGTAACTGTTGATACAATAAACCCTGTTGTTAATTTAGTGTCTCCTTTAAATAACACTTTAGAAAACAGCTCAAGGCAGATAACTTTCACTTACAATGTTTCTGATTCTTCAGAGATTAGCAATTGCTCCTTAATAATAAATGGGGAAATTAATCTCACAAATGCCTCTATAAGCAAAGATACTAATCAGACATTTATTCAAACATTTGGCAATGGAGATTACAATTGGAGTGTTGGCTGCTTTGATGCTGCAGGGAATCAGGGAAGTTCAGAGGCATTTAATCTCAGCATTAATGTTCCTCTAAAAGTGGTTTATTATTCTGTTGGAACAAACAGCTCTGACCTGAAAATTGGGTCTCCTACAATAAACCTGTCTGGAGGAGCTGCAATTTTTTCAGTTGCCCAGGCAAATAAAATTGGTGTTGGAGACAGAATAAACTATGGAAACAACTTAATTGCCTACATATCCGGAAGAACAAATTCAACAGCTTATGAGCTAATCACTGCAAAAGGCCTGACTCCTTCTGATGCTGCTAATCAAACAGTTAACAATATAACAAGAGCATTTAACTCTCTGTCAGCAGCAGAATCAGGGGCATCTGGCTCCAGTTATCTGAATACTTCTAATCTTGTTGCAGGAAATTATATCTTAAACATCCCTGCTTATGGAGACGGCCTTGACACCTCTCATTTGACAATAGATGGATGGACAACAGGCCCTGACAATTACATAAGAGTTTATACTCCTGTTTATTCAAATGAAGTTGGAGAAAGCCAGAGGCACAATGGAAAATGGGATGAAAGCAAATACACTCTTAATGCTTCTGTCGACTTTTCTTCTGCCCTCACAATCAGCGATGATTACGTGAGAATTGAAGGCCTGCAGATAAGGAATTTATACAGGCAATCCTGGACTAATGTCAATACACTAAGAGTCAGAAATACAGGAAATGCATCAGACATCAGAATATCAGACTCTATACTGAGGGGGGGAACTAGCACAGTCCATCTCAGCAGCGGAAACATATCCATGTGGAACTGCATAGTTTATCATGGCGAAAATGGCAGTTCAAGCGTATGGACTGATGGAGCAAACCTTACAATCTACAGCTGCACTCTCAAAGGCGCTTTGAGAATGGGTGTCGGGTCAATTACAGCAAAAAACTGCTATGCATCCACATTTACAGGAACAATTGCAAAAACTGCCTGCGCTTCTGCTGACACAACCGGGAGTGCCGGGCTTCAGAATATTGCCTATAATTCAAGCAATTTTGTCAATGTATCTGTTGGCAGCGAAGATTTGCATTTGGCACCTGGCTCTGCTTTGATAGATGCAGGAGTTGATACAAGCGGAGACATTTATCCATTTAATTTTACAAAAGATATAGACAGGAACATAAGATACGGCTCATGGGATATTGGGGCTGATGAGGTTATAAGCCTGATGATAAACTTTACATCTCCAACCCCTTTTGACAATGCAAAGCTAAACAGCGCAAATGCAGAGATAAATGCCTCAATCACTGAACCGAATTTGAGCGAGGTGAGATTTAACTGGAATGGAACAGATTACACAATATATGATGATTCTTTGGTTATGATGCTTAATTTTGACAATGTTTCTGCTTTGGGAGAGAATGACACTTATGTTTTTGATGTTTCTGGAAATGGGAATAACGGGACAGTGAACAATGCATCTCTTGAGCAAGGAATGTATGGAAGTGCTTATAGGTTTATGCCAAATGGAACAAGAAATGACTATATTTCAACAGGAATCAATGGATTTAATTTTGAGCAGGGAACTATATCTTTTTGGTACAAGCCGAACTACAGCACAAATGATACAGTTGGAATCTCTCATACTTTATTTAATGTTGGTCCTAATAGCTACACTTCTGGAAGAATTAGAATTTTCAATAATAGGGAGTATCAGGATATTAGGATTACTCATAGTGGAACAGATTTAACAAGCTGGACTATCCTTGTAAAAGACAATTGGTATCATATTACTTATACATGGAACAATGCAACTGGAAACAGGACATATTATCTTAATGGAGTTGCAGATGCTTCAAGAAATGACGGTGTCTGGAATGCTTCTTCTGCTCCTACAGGGATTTATATAGGAAAAGACAAAGATCTTGACAGTCCTGCAGACGGGCTTATTGACGAGGTAAGAGTCTGGAACAGGAGCCTTTCAGCAGAAGAAATCCAGCAGATGTATTTCAGCAATTTAAGGAAATACAACCAGACTCAATGGCATCTTTATGTAAATCAGAGCAAAAACTCAACTTCAGGGCTGGATGACGGAACTTACACTTATTTTGCGTCTGCTAAGGACGGGGCAGGCAATGAAAAGTCCACTGAATCAAGGACTTTGAGAATAGGCTCTTTTCCATTAATAAACTTCACATTTCCAACCCCTTCAAATTCAAGCAAAGTCTTTAATACGAGCATTGGGATAAATGCATCTATTGCTGAATCAAGCCTTAGAGAAGCTGTCTTCAACTGGAACGGAACAAACTACACTATCTATAACGACTCTCTCCTTTTAATGTACAACTTTAACAATGTCTCTGCTTTGGGAGAGAATGACACTTATGTTTTTGATGTTTCTGGAAGAGGAAACAATGGAACATGCTCAGGAACAAGCTGCCCTGTCTGGAATTCATCTGGAAAGTATGGAGGGGCATTTGAGTTTGATGGAGTGGATGATTATATAGAGATAAATGACAGCAGTTACTGGGCTTTTGGAAACAACAAATTCACTATCAGTGTCTGGGTGAATTTTGACTCTTCTGACAATACCCAGTATTTTATGGGAGGGAGAGAATCCCAGGATGAAAGGTGGCTTTTTGGATTGGATGGAGGGAATCTGTATTATTTTGTCGTTACAGGAGGGTCTGCTTTGATAAACATAAACAGCCCATGGACTCAGGAAATTGGAAGATGGTATAATATTGTGCTTACGAGAGGGTGGAATGGAAGCTCAGATGATTATGCAATTCTTGTTGACGGAGTTGTTGTAGCAAACGGAACTGACAATTCTGCCTTTCCGGATTTTAATACTCCCTTGAGAATTGGTGTTGGAGGGGCTTTCAGTGGATGGACAGAATATTTTAATGGAACAATAGATGAAGTAAGAATCTGGAACAGGAGCCTTTCAGCAGAAGAGATACAGCAGATGTACATGAGCAATCTGAGAAAGCACAATTCAACCCAGTGGTATCTTTATGTGAATCAGAGCAAAAATGCAACTTCAGGGCTGGATGAGGGAGTTTATTTTTATAGCGTTTTTGCATCAGACACTTCAGGAAGCGACAACTCTTCAGAGGTAAGATTTTTAACAGCAGCAATAAGGCCTTTAG
>JALUUW010000014.1 GCA_027021195.1 Candidatus Pacearchaeota archaeon
CTCCTATTTTTTCTTCCCTGTAATGCTCAGCATATCAAAAAAAGATTTTTTCTCAAAAGAAGTTATTTTCCAAAATGGCTTTTCTGAAAGGTCTATATTAACTTTCAACAGGCCGAACATTGATATAAATACAGTTCCTATAATAAAATCTTTTCCATCTCTATGCTGTAGTGAAAGAAGCATCTTCTGAACCTTGTTTTTTATATTATCTTTTTCCATTCTGTCAAAAATAATCTTCTCAATATCTTCAAAATCAAAATCAAGATTCATAGAAACCTCCTCAAAAAAATTTCTATCTTTCCCATATGTTTCAATTATGGACATTTTAACACCTTCATCCAACTGGAAGCTGAACAATTTGTTTTCAGATGGAACATAAAAATCAAGATGTGATTGATTATCGGGATTTTTTATGTTTTCTTTGTCAATGGAAAAAAAAGCAGAGCACATGTAGGCATCTGGATTTTCCCTCTGGAATTTCTTGAACTCGTCAGATGCATGCAGCTTTTCAAGGTAAAATTGAAGGTTCATTTTAAGACTTTACTGATATTGTCCAGAATCTATTTATTGACAGTTATTTTATAGCTACGCATAATTTATTTTCATCTTCTGGATAGATAATAATCTCTGTTTCTTTTCTTAATTTCATAAATTTTGCCAGCTCTTTTGGTATTCTTATGATAAGAGAATTCCCGGAATAACCTATCTTGCTTTCTCTTGATAATCCAAAAATTCCGGCCTTTTTCTCTGCATCTTCTATTTTTCTGGATACTGATTCGTCAAACCATTGTTCCCCGCACGAGCTGCACACTAATGCTTTAAATTTCCCGATGCTTTTGCCATAGACCTTATAATCTACTGATTTCTTTTTCAGTTCCCCTTCACATAAGGCGCATTTATTTTCCATTTTTTTCTTTTTTAATCATTACAGTTATTACAAAAAATTTATTTTCCATTTTTTTGAACACGATTTTTATATGCCTGTATATTGAGATGATTTTATTTTCCTGCCTGAATTTTGCTCCTTTTTGTATTGTCTCCTTAATTTCATTTATGCTTATTCCCCTTTCTCTTGATTGCTCCAGTGCATGTCTGCTCATTAGCAATTCCATGTAATCTCCTTCACTTACAAGTGAGTGAAAATATTTAAAGGTTTCGATTTCATTTTCTTTCCTCAATCTCTTTTTTAAGTTTTTCTGTGAAATCGCCAACAGAAAATGACTGAATCTTTCTGTCTCCTTTGATTCTTACAGCAAGAGTATTTTCCTTCTCTTCCCTGTCTCCGACAACAATAATATAAGGAATTTTCATCAATTCTGCTTCTTTTACTTTTGACTGCACTGTTGTTTTTGCAAAATCATAATCCAACCTCAAGCAAGGAATTTTCTCCTCAAGCTCTTTTATTATTTTTCTTGCATAATTTTCATTCCTGTCTGTGAAGTTTAAAACCCTGGCCTGTATTGGGGAAAGCCATGTCGGAAGCCTTCCTTTATAATGCTCTATTAAAATTCCAATGAACCTTTCCAGACTGCCGTAAATAGCCCTGTGTATCATAATTGGCCTTTTTCTTTTATTGTCTTTATCAGTATATTCCAGCTCAAACCTTTCAGGCATTGAAAAATCCAGCTGAATAGTCGCGCATTGCCACTCCCTGTTTAAAGAATCCTTCAGGTGAAAGTCGATTTTTGGCCCGTAAAAAGCCCCATCTCCTTTATTGATTTTGAATTTAATTTTCTTTTTGTCAAGCACTTTCTTTAAGGCATCCTCTGCCTTGTCCCATATTTCATCACTTCCTATTCTTTTTTCAGGCCGTGTAGAAAGCTCAACCCTGTACTGAAAATTAAACTTTTTATAAAAAAAATCAATAAGCCCAATTATCTTTTCAATCTCTGATTCAAGCTGTTTTTCAGTGCAGTAAACATGGGCATCATCCTGTATAAACTGCACAACCCTGAACAGCCCTCCTAAAACACCAGAAAGCTCCTGCCTATGGACAATCCCAAACTCAGCAACCCTTAAAGGCAGATCTCTATAGCTTTTTGGGCTTGACTTAAAGATTAAAATGCCTCCAGGACAGTTCATTGGCTTAACTGCAAATTCGCGATTTTCGTATTCAGTTAGAAATATATTCTCACGATATTTCTCCCAATGCCCAGAAATCTGCCATAATTTCTTATCAATTATCTGGGGGGTTGAGACTTCCTGATAACCTTCTTTTTTAATAATCTCTCTTGAAAAACCAATTAGTTCATTTCTTATTATCAGCCCGTTATTGTGCCAAAAAACCATTCCTGGTGCAGATTCATTGAAACTGTATAAATCCATCTGCTGTCCAAGAATTCTATGGTCGTTTTCCTTAAGCCTAGAAGCATCAAGCTTTGTTTTTGAAATTTCTTTCAGCAAGCGTTTAGAATCATATTTTTCTTCTTCAGCATCTTTAACTTCATCAACTTTTATCTCCCTGCTCAACTCGCTCAATGGATGCCCTTTAACCTTCATTTCAAATTCCTTGTAATATCCAAAAGGAGCCCTTGAAACACTGAACTTTTCCTTTTTTAGTATTTTTTCTGCTTCTTCTAAAACCTTAATTGCAGTTTCAGGGCTTGCCAGATTGCTTGAAAGATGCGCATAAGGGTAAAGAACTATGTTGCTTGTTTTAACCTGAGATGCAATTTCCTTAATATTTTCAATTAATTTCTTTACAACTTCAGCTGTATTTGTGTCAGTTTTTTCAACAGCAGCCAGAATAACCAAAGCTTCCTTAACCTCGCTTCCTGATTTTTCTTCTTCAGGCAAATCTTCTATTTTTTTCAAAGCTTTTTTCAGGGGCTTGAATCTGATATAATCTGCATGAAGGGATATTATTTTCATAAACTAAAGACAAAAAGATATTTTATAAAACTAATTATCTTTCTGAAATAAGGGTTTGAGAGAAAAAAAGAGTTAAATTTATATACTTAATAGTAGCAACAAAATAATGGGAAGAGTAGTGGAAATAGAGACTTCAGCCATCATTCCAAGCCAGGGCTGCCTGAATGAAAAAAGCTTAAAAAGCATATTTTCCATGCTTAAAAACAAAAAAAGAATCGCCCCATTTCCAGTGAGAGAACATCCGAAAAAGAAAGGAATCTTCATTGCACTTGACGGGCATAACAGATGCGCAATTGATGACCTTTTTATGGGAGAGAGTTGCGTATTTATAGCCAGCAACTCAAAAGACATCATTACTTATGATGAGCTGCCGGAAGAATATAGCTTTATTGATTGGAAGCTTTTGAGAGACATGAATGAAAACATAAGATGGAGATTCAACGAAGCGCTAAGAGCTTATGAATCAGAAAAGATTCCATGCTCTTTCAAAAAACTAAGAGGGAAATACAGCTTTTTAGGAAGCATTAAAAAAGCAGAAGAGTACTTTGGTAAAAGGAGTATGTTTTTTTAATGAAAAAAGTGCATTAAAGATTAATTTCAGAAAAAGGATACAATGAAAAAACAATTAATAAGAACTGCATCAAGAATGGCAATCTCAGCAATAGCCCTGTCCATAGGTGCAAAGTCTTTAAATATGGGGCTGGAAGCAGCTTTAATGCGCCTTACAGACAACTCATCAAGATATGAAGAAGTGCAAAAACAAAAACGCCCATCTCCTGAAAGATACGCTGAATATCCAAATCCAGTATACGCAAAAGACGATAATTTTGCCTCTGACTCTGAAACAATGGTTTTAGCGAGAGCAATTTGCGGAGAGGGAAGAGGAGAGCTTGATAATGCTGGCTACATAAACGGCATATTGGACTCTATATTCACCAGAGCAAAAAAAAGAGGCGTATCTATTAAGGATGTCCTTTTAGAAACAAGATTAAACAAAAACGGGAGAATAGTTTATCATTACACCACCTTTGACCCAAGAGACGTAAATTACAGGAAAATAAAAGACCCTATAAACAATGGGGATGCAGAAACGCTTGCTGAAAGAATCGAAATCTGGAAAAGATGTTATGACATTGCAAGAAAAGCCATTGAGGATAAGAATAATGGAAAGTTGCCTTTAAAAGAGATTACAAACTACATGGTGGTAAGAGGGAATCCTTTCAACCACAGAACAAAAAGAGAGGCTAAGAAATACGGAATTCCAAGCTGGGCTTATGAAATGGAAAACGGAAGATTTATCCTTGACAAATCCGGAAAAAGAATCCCAAGAAAGCCTGTAGATATTGTTTTTATAGAAAAAGACAAGCATGCTTATTTCTATAATTTCAGGAATTTCTGAGAATTGTAGAATTCGGGATTAGTTTTCTTCTGTTAAAAACAGGATAGAGTGGAAGAATAAAATAAAATTAAGAAAAATACAAAATAAAAAAACAAATTTAGGCTACCTTTACAGTTATAGAACCAGAAGATGTCATGTTTATCAATCCGCCGCTGGTTGGAGTATATTTGACTGAAACATCTCCGTTAAATTTCTCTCCTGACGTTAGTGCCGGACTGCAGGTAACTGAAACCAATTGAGTTCCTTGGTCTGCAATAGTCATTCTTGTAGTGTTGGCACCACATCCGGTTATATTAACAGTAGATATATCCATTGACTCTCCTCCTCCGTTTCTTATAACCAGTGAAATTGCAGTGGTTGTAGCTGCAACCTGGCTCTTATCGCATCCAAACGGAGCGCTTAAGGTACACGAAGTCGGAACATACTTGCTTGGTGAAAAAACACCAAACGACGCCAGCACCCCGATAACAATCACTGCAGCCAGTATCGCCCATCCGTAAGTCATAAGAAACTCCATTGCTGCTTGTCCCCTTTTATCCATATTTAACCTCCTTTTTTATTTAATTGTATATCGAATACGTTTTAACCTGGAAAAACAACTATTTAAATATTTTCATTTCCAAAAAAAGCCCTACTGCTGGGAAGATAATTGAAAAAGCCAATAGGGTCAGGTGATAAGAGAGGAGACATTATATTTTTCAAGATGGCCGTCCTGCCCGTCAATTCTGAACCATGAAGGCATCCCTGAGACAGAATAGAAGGTAGGATTGTTTGAGGAAAAATAAACATAATCTATGTTTGATTTTGTTGAAGTTGGAAGCCCTTGCTTTGAAAGGTCAGGAATCTTTACAAAGCTCTCAATTCCATTCGCATCAGCAGAAAGATTTCCCTCAAGCCTCTTTAAGAAGCTTGGTGCAGAAGGATTTGCAGCATAATAATTGCTGTCAACATGGGAAAACAGGTTTGTTACGTCACTCCCATTAGTGTAATTTCCTTCATAAGGGGTCTGGGCTATTTTTACAGAAACTTTGGCATATGTATTGACTGTGTACAAAGGGTCTTCAAAATTGCTGATTGGTATAATTGCTGAAATTACTTGTTTCTTCTCCCATTTTGCCAGCCCTTCTTTGTCTTTCATAACAAAATCAGAAATTAAGCTGAAATTGACAGCCCAGGGGCCTTCCTGAGCCACTGCGATTGAAGAGTTGCTTAAAGTTATATTCACATTTATTTTCTTTGCTTTCTGATTGATGGAATCAATTAAATCATCGTAAGTCGCGCCATTCATTATGTCGCTTGAATTCCCTCCTACAGTCCCGTTAAAAAAAGCCTCGTTAAAGAAATCATCGACATCAATATAACTGCCTGTCGAGGTTATATGCTCTCCTGCCAGAAACAATATCCTGAATCCAGATATATACATTTGCCTCTCTAAGTTCTTTTCCACTGAGAAGAGGAAATTGTCCATTGTATCGACTCTTGCCTTGACAGTGTTTCTCTCGTAAATAAAAGAAAAAACTTCAAACGATACAAACATAAGGGAAATAAGAAGAATGACAAGGACTGTGAACAACTGGGATTTTTTGTTTCTGATGCTTTTCGTTTTAATCCTTTCAAGCAAAGTTTTCCCCATTTATCCTCTCCAATGGCTTTGAAATTTATTTTCTGTAAAATTCATATTCTCTCCAATTATAAAACAATTTTTAGGATTAAAAAAATCAAACACACCCTCTTTATACTCCCTTCCTGGAGATTTAATAATAGGCCCCATGTTTCCGTTGTCCAAACTCTTTACAGGCCCTTTATCTTTAACAGTTGCTTTTCTTATCCTCATTCTTTTCGATTTACCTCCATACCCTTACCTGAACTTCTGTCTCCCATGTAAAAGGAATCCCCTCAATTTCAGTAGAGGTTATTGTAAGGTCATCGCTATTGAATTTAGTCTCAACTTTTCTGTTTGAATTTAAGTCCAGATCAGAGAGGAGATTGAATACTGCATTATCAATAGCATCATTGTTGTTGTAGGCAATATTGTCTGATTTATAATAGCATTCCTTGCTTCCGGAATAGTTTCCTGGAAAGGCAATTGTGGAATTTGTCCCGTCTTCAAATTCAATATTCCATGTGCATCCTTCTGCAGACGAGACAATTGGAGAATATCCTGAAAGCTCCTTAACAAGAGAGTAGATAATCTTGTCATAAGGAGATCCAGTAGAGGTATTTGAAGAGCCAATGCTTGCAGAGACTCTCACTGAATTGTTTCCATAGGCAAGCATGCCAGTAGGGATATTAACAACATAGGGATCTCCTAAATCAGTATAGCTTAAATTGTATTCTGATAGATTAAAGGCGCTCATCCATATCCCTGAAGAGCTGTTATAAACTTCCACCCTGTCTGTCCATTTTGACCCGGAATATGAAACGACTTTGACTTCATATGGAACAGTGTCATTTGGAATAGTAAAACTTCCTTGAGAGATGGTGTTTCCAAATTCAGGCGTTTCAGCTGTTATAACCAGCCCATAAGGAACATCCTTCTCATAATCAAGGAATATGTACGAGTCTGGATAAAGAACAGTATTGATATTCTCTCCCATAATTGTCTGCTCAAAATAAGATGCGCTGATAATATCCTGTGCAATCTGGCCGTAAACATCCACAAGCCCTTCAACATCCCCGTAATAATAGTTTCCGTTGCCGCAAGAGGCGATATCCTGCAAAGTCGCCTCATCCGCACCTGATCCAAATCCAACAGAATAAACAGTTATATTGTAATTCGTATACGCATCGCATGCCGCCTGAATAGCATCCTGTGCAGGATCCCCTGTTCCCTGCTCAGAACACTCTATATTTGCTATTCCATCGCTCATGACAACCATTGACCTGAAGCTTCCCTCTCTTGAATCTGAGACGATTTTTTGAGCAGCATAGTTTATCCCGCAGCAAATGCAAGTCAATCCTCCTGCATCCCACTCGCTAACTTTGGCCTTAAGAGAGGCATTGTCGTCAGAAAGATTGTGATAGTCATTTACATCAACTACTGAAGAATACCCTACTAATCCCACTCTGTTTCCTGATGAGTTTAAGACTATATCTATGAATGCATTGTTTGCTTCTTTTGCCATTCCAAGGGGATCTTCCCAAGTTCCCCCGCAGCTTATGCATGAAGATTCTGTCTGGCAAAAGTCTCCTGTGGCAAGATAATTATTAAAACAGCACCAAAATCCAGCCCCGTCACAGCTTGCAGTCATGCTTCCTGAAAGATCCGTTACTGAGAAAACATCAGCATCTATGCTGTAGTTTATTGAATACGAGACATTCTCAATTCCGAGCCTTAAAGGGATTGTTTCATATCCCATTTCAGAATAATTTAAAATTCCTGAAAGGTTAGAGTCTTCAATAGTTACTGAAGCCTCTGAACCGCTTGAATTTCCTTTATAAACTCTCTTATCCCCTATATTCAGAAACAAGTCATAGGAGCTGTTATAATGGAGAAAGATTTCCATGCTGTTAAGATTTCCCGGTATGTAGAAGCTGTCGTAGAAATTTATCAGTCCAGTTATTCCAGGAAAATTTTTTACGCTTGTTGAATTAATCAGCTCAGAACTGTTGTAAACGACTTTAATGTACCCTCCCGCGATATAAAGATTTCCATCAGTTCCTCTGAACTCAAGATAATTGTCTCCTGTTGAGAAAAGCCCAAGATGGTCTGCAAGATTTATTTTATAGGGAATGCCTGACGGAGGACTGTAGCTGTCGGCAAAAACATCATTAATGTAAATGTCAAAATCTCCTGAAAATACTGCTTCAATATTTGCTCCTATAACATCTCCTGAAAGCCTGACTGTAATATTTCCGTCTCCAACATACCCTCCAAAATAAAAATAATCTACTTTGTTCTTGGAAACCAAAAAAGCCCTTGAAGAGTATCCTCTTGTTGAATTCCCCTGCTGGATTCCGCTTATAATCTGCCTGGAAGTCCATATGCTTTCTGCATCGCTGCTGGCATTTCCAGATGCTGCCACTTGAAGGCCGTTAAAATACAGCCCTATATTGTCGCTAAGATTCAGGCTGTTTATGATATTCTCTGCAAGAAGCCCTGCTTCTTCATCAGACCTGGAGTAAAACTCCCCTATTTGCTCTAAGACAGACTGATTTAAGTTCGTAATCTTTCCGCTATTTATCAGCTGCTTTGCATAGCTGTTGTTTAGCTCCCCTATGCTTACTGATGAAAGAACAGCCAGAAGATCCTGCTGAACCAGGCTTTCAGTGGATATTTGAGATGAGGGGGGCTTGATGAATAAAACAACTCCGAATACAATAAGAAGCGCTATAAAGGCATCAAGGCTGAAAAAATAAGCTTTCCTATTCATTTTTCATTCCATACAAAAAAATCAAGTTTTTTTGGAGTGTTTTTGTATACTGCAAGCCTTGTTATCCTAACCAGACTGCTCACCTCAGTATCGTTTATTTTTCCTATGTAGCTTACAGGAGTTCCATTGACCTCCATTCCGTCAAACATAAAGTAAAAATCATTGTTCAGCCCGAGGGACTTTCTTTTTGTCTCGTAGTCGGAATTGAAAAATTCATCAAGTTTTGTCTGGTTTATTTTCCCTTCAGAGAGGATTCCTGACTCTGACTCGCTCAGGAGTATCTGCGAAGCCAGATTTCCATCGTAAAAAAGCTCATTAAGCTGGTCCTTTGTCTGGGAGGAGTAATTAACAGCATAAACATACAAAACAACAATGCCTGCAAGAAATATCATGCTTGCTACAACCAAATCAAGGCTCCATGCCTGCGCGCTTTTTTCATTTATTCTAATTGATGAAAATTGCCCCATTTTTATTTGTGATGTTGTTTAATCCTTTTTTAATTACTCCATTGACTTCAAAAACCCTGTAAGAAACCCCAAACTGCCCAATAGAAGCATATATCCTGTTATTTGTAATATTTATCTGATAATCCCTTCCAAGGATATTTTCAGGAATCTTAAACTCCCTGTAATACCCTTCAGAAGACTCTGCAGCAAGATTTATCTCATGCTGAACATCAAGGGCAATGTTCTGGAGTATCATCCTCTCTTTCTCAAGATTTTTCCGGTCTGTATTAATCTTAACAGCTCCGAAAAAAGATATGAAAAAAAACAGAACTGCTGCAAAAATAACCACAAACTCAATCGCACCTTGTGAATTTTTATTTTGCATCATGTTGCCCTCTTTTAATACAGATAGTAAAATAAAAGGATATTTAAAATTAAGTACTACAATTTCTTACTGAAAAATTAAACAGAGGAGCTATATAAAAATCACCAGAATCTTTGAAAAACACCAAAGAGAAATTTTATATATAGCCATTGGCTTGTGGCTGTATGAGAAAAAAAAGGGGGAAAAGAAAAGGCATTCCGCCAATTCTGGTGATTGCAGGAGTAATAATTATTATTGCGGTTTTTTTAATTTTAAGCATGAAAACAAGCCCTCAAAAAAAAGAAGGTGAAGGGAGCATCTTTAACTCAGGAAAAATAAAGGGCTATAAAAATCCTGAAAGCAGAGATGATTACCAAAACCAAAACAATGAATTGGCTGAAAACAAAGACAAGGTTATGAAGGAAAGTGGTGCAGGTAGCAGCAAAGATTCAGACTCGAAGAAGAAATCAATCTGCACCATGAAGCAGATATCTTACTCTATAATAAACCTGAATAAGACATCTGTATGCAACCAAAATCAAGGCAGTATTTGCGTGAATAAAACAGTCTCATGCTCAATTGAAATCAACAACAGAGACGATGAGACATCAGGATTTTTTGAGGTAAAAATGTCTTTTTTAGAAAAAGGGAAAGACAGGGAAAAAGACGGATTTGGCCACAAGACATCAAAGTTCCTTCTCGGACCTGGAGAAAAATACCTCTTTGAAGGCTCAACAAGCATTCAAAGCACTGGAGAGGACGGGCTGGCAAATAAAGAAATAAACTGCTTTTACAACACAATTGAAGTTCCAAAAAAAGAAGTTTGCTTTTAAGAGCCTTGCGGATTATGTAAGGATGTAGTTTCCGCTAAGAACTTTATTTGGATTGACGACAATGCCTCTTCCTTTTTTAATCTCAAATTCGACTATCCTTCTGTCAATATCAACTCCTCTCATTTTTATAATCTCCATAGCCCTTTTTCGGTGCCCTGTCTTATAGAAGACATTATACAAAACAATGATTCCGTCTGAAAGAAATGAAACCGCCTCTCCTTGTTCAACATATCCTGAAGCAAGATGGGTTGGATTTGCAACCTCTCTTACTAAAAAGGAGGTTATATTATGGCCTTCAAGATACCTGAATAGCTGCTCCATGTATATTCTAAACCTCGAGCTCTCTCCTGAAAATGCGCTTGAGATGCTGCTCAAAGAGTCTATTAGGACAATATCCGGCTTGAACTCTGGAGGAATCAGTACCGGCTGAACCTCTATTAGCAATTCTTTTTTCGCTTCACTCAATAAAGCTTCAACGCTTCTTGCAATATCAAGGGCATTGAATCTCTTAACATAAAGAAGCCCTTTTTTTACATATTCGTCGGGCTTTGCCCCAAAAAGCCAGAGATGGTCCATAAGCCTATCCTCGGGCTCTTCAAAACTCATAAACAAAACCTTCTTCCCTCTTTCGCACATTGTTTTTACTAAATTCAGGCAGAATATTGTCTTCCCGTTTCCAGGACCCCCTTCAACAAGGACAGAGCTTCCGACAGGAATTCCATCTCCGCACAAGCTGTCAAATCCAGGAATTCTTGTTTTTATAAATTTCTCTCCCTCCCCTTTTATCTTTTTTTTACGGTGTTTTTCCCTCTTTTTCATGTTATAAAAGAGCATCTCTCATTTAAATACTTTAGCATAAAGGCATTTAGATGCACTCTTCATAAATATTGTCCCATGCTGCATTAAATAGTAAATGGAATCAGGGATAAAAGGAAAAATAAATCATCTTTTCCTCTTCCTATCTAACTTCATCATCTCCTCTTTCAACAGAGGTATCTGCCGGTCTATATCCCTTATTAACTCCGCGAGTTTTTTTGTCCTTATGTTAAATGTTCCTTCAGATATCTTCCCATAAGTGAAGTAATCTTTTTGGGTCTTCATAATCAGGTTTTTGAGTGTTTTTTTTCTCAATTCAAGCCTCTCTAGCTTTCTCATGAGAATCATCTTTCTTAATGCAGAATGGTAGATGAGAAACAGCAGAACAGCCATGAAGATAAATCCTGAAAAAAATTTCCAGTTTTTGTACAAAAACTTCTCTATGCTGTTTGAAGTGGCTTCATAGAACAGCTTAAAGGCTGTCTGGCTTGACCTTAGGTTGAGGATCTCATTATAAGCTTCGTCTGTTAAATCAGGAACTTTCTCATACCTCTCGTTTTTAATCTCAGCCTCTATTTCATTAATTATCTTATCCACGCTGCTTGTGTTTATTCCTGTTCCTTCAAGAAATTCTGCATAGAATCTCTTTAATCCTTCAAGCTCGTCTTTTGAAATAAAGGCTTTTTCCCGTATCTCCTTAATCTCCTCGCAATATGGAAAAACAACTGAAAAGTCATGCTTTTCTTTTTTTTCTTTTATTGTTTTCTGCGCATTGAAAAGGCTTTCCAGTTGCTTTAGGCTGTCATTAACTCTCTGCACAGAAAATCCCTCGCTTTGCAGCTCAAGGAGTATTTGTCTGGACTCATTAAGGCAATCCTCTGCCTGCATCTCAATAGAGCTGTTTGGTTGAAGATGGAGAGAAGAGGAAAACCCTGCATTCACATAAACAAAGGATAATGAAAAAACAATAATGGCAATCAGCTTTACTGCAAAAGCAAAATCAATTCTATCCTTCCTGATGAAATATTCCTTCCAGGCATTCATTTTCTTAACCCAAATAAATTTAGTAGCTTGTATATAGGACTTTCTTTTTTCAATTCTTTTTGCGCTTCAAGAAAAGTCAGCTGCTCCTCCACTTCTGCAAGCCTTGTAGAATAATTCTTAATCATATTTTCATAAATCCTTGTTTCAATCTGCCCTTTATTCAGATACCTGTCCTGTATTTCCCTGACAATTTCAACAAGCCTTCTTCTTTCCTCTGTCAAAGCCTTTCGCTTTCCCTTAAAACTGAGCATGTTTGCCATTTTAGCCTCTATCCTTATTTTTTCTGCAATCGCAGTGCTTAATTTTGTTTCATACTGAGACATTGAGTGGTTGTATTCTTCCAGAGACATCTTGTCTTTTTCAAATGTTTCTCTTTGCATTACTTTCATTAATTCAAGAAGAATTTTTTCTTCTTCCTCAAGCAATTTAAGCTTCTTCTTGTAGAGCTTCATTCTTATTGTAATGGAAGATCCTGCTGAAAAAATAAGAATTCCAACAAGTATTCCTGCGCTCTCGAGAGGGTTGTTTTTCACAGCATAATAAAGGTTAAACTCCCCTTTTGTTTCCAATGCATAGGTAAGTTTTGCCTCTTTAAGCCTTCCGAGCGAAAGAGAGTAGTCTCCTCTGTTAAATGCAGCTTCTGCTATATAGAGCAATTTTTTTGTTTCAGAGACGTCTATTCCTTTTTTTTCGGATTTTTCGATATTTATTTTAAGCTCCTCTATTATGCTCTTTGATTCAAAGGCCTGCTCATAGACCTCCTCTAATTCATTATATGTTGCCTTTAATTCTGCGAACTTAACCTCATCGTAATATCCCCTCATCTGCATAAGCAGCTCACTAACATCTTTGACAGACATATTAAAATCCATCATTCTTCGGACCATGTATTCAGACTCATTCAGCATTCTTTCTGCATCTTCTCTTGGAAGCTCAAGAATGTACAAAGTTACTACTTTGCGTTCTGAAAAAGGGGTTTTCGTGAAATTAGCCGATATTTCCCCTGAAATATAAAAATAAAGAGTATAAACGCTTTCTGTAAAATAAGAAGGGGCATTTATTCTGACGCTTACATTCTTCGCGCCATAAGGGCTTATTTCTGATATCTCAGCCGGGAATATATCTATGTAATCTGAATTTATCCCGGATACAGAGATTTTTATGTTTTTCATCTCTCCTGAATATTTGTTCTTTATCTCAAGCTCAAACGACTGCTCTTCTCCTGTAACGAGCTCAAATGATGCTTCTGATTTTGCTTCCTTTTTTGATGAGCTGCCTCCTCCGCCGCTGCTCCCGCCTCCGGAAGTTGTTGTAGTTGTAGTAGTTGAAACAGGGCAGTCAGAATCCTGTGCAGAGCCGCAGGAAGTTACGCATATATTGTCAGAAACATTATAACAAAGAAAAGTTATGTTTACTGCTTCAGCCAGCAGAGTCTGATTGTCTGCATTAGATATTAGGCTTCCTGATAAGTTAACTCCCTGAGAATAAAGGTAAAAAGTCTTTACTCCTGAATCCATTGAAGCAAGGTCTGAAAAACTGACATTGATATTGTTGTAATGCAGATCAGCATCACTTATGTTTGAAAAATTAAGGTCTTTATTCCCAGAGACATTTGTAAATCCTTCCGGAAGAGTCCAATTAAAAGTTACATTATAGGCTGTATTTGATATATTTACAGTGTCAGAACCCATCAGGTTTCTCAAATACCCTTTAAGGCTGAAGTTTCCGGGAGTAAGATACACGCTTAAAGGAGACGAGGTAACTGCCTGATAAAGATACGGGCCTGCCTGGTTAGACACCAGCGTGAGTGTTGTATTTTTCTGAGATGAGTTAGACCTTCCCCTGTACTCGCTTATTGTGATTACTACGTCTTCCTGTTTTATCTCTGTTAAAAATGTCGCATTAACAAGTATTGTCTGGTTTGAGCCAGCAGATATCCCGTTGTAATAAGCTGGCTTCACATAATCATTATCAAAATATATTCTCCCTTCAGTTATGTCATAACTAAGCCTGAAATCAAGGCTGCAGTTATTGTTGCTATGCTCTATATCCCCTGTATTATTGATTGTTATATTTCCGACTGCTTTGTTTTCATCCCATCCTGCTGTCTGCCCCAGATCAGAGGTTGCCTGCCATGAGCATTCCCAGAATATCTCGAGAGTGTAGTTTGAGCTGTAATTTGAGGTTCCGAGAGAATCATTAGACCATATTCTGTAGGTGTAATTGTCCTCCACTGAATAAGGGGGAACAAAGCTTGCATTCATAATTGTATAGATTCCTTTAGCTGTTGTATTTGCCATTGAGACATTAGTCCATCCAGAGGTGGAATTTTTCCATTGCAGGATTGCGGAATCAAGATTGCTGTCAGCATCAGAGATATTTGCTGTTATAGCTATTGTTGTATTCGGATCCAAGTCAGGCAGAGATGTCGGAGAATTGCTCACAGATACAAAAAAAGGAGCAGAATTCCCTTTTATTGTTCTGGTTTCTGTAATATTGAAATTTCCAGCCAAATCAGCAGCAGAAACAGAATAATAATAACTCTGCCCCAGCTCCAAGCCCTGTTGAGAGACATTCAAAGAGTAGTTTGTGTTTGAGTCTTTGTCAAGCCCGAGAGTCATGGTAACATTCCAGGAAGAGTTTGAATTAATAACATAGGAAGAGTTTAAGTCAGGATAGTTTCTTAAAGTGTAAAGATAAATTTTGCTGATTTCATCTGCTGTCAAAGTTTTGTTCCATATCATTACTTCATCTATTGTTCCGTTTAATATTCCGCTCAATCCTGCAGCCCCTATTTTCAAATCCTGCGTTGAGTCTGAAAGCCTTGAGCCACTTCCATCAGTAGTTGCAGAATAATTTGCCTCCACTCCGTTGATATACAAACGGACATTGGATGCATTGCTTGACCCGTCCCAAGTAACAGCAACATGATTCCATGCCTGAGGCGTCAGAGTATTTGCCGCAGACCTTCTTGACAAAGATACATTATCATACCCTACTCCAAAAGAGATTGCATTAGGAGTTACTGCAGAGTGCGTTGCTATAGACCACCCTGCTCCGCTCCCTCCTGCTCTTTTTCCGAGCATGGCATCATTAATAAAAGGGTCTTGATAGGGATAAACCCACAAAGACACAGAAATCTGAGACATATCATCAAGAACAGAGTCAGAGCCGGCATTCACAGACCCGCTTACTCCGTCAAACTGAAACATCCCATTGTATTTCCCAGAAGAATTATACTTTGCGTTTCCTGAAGCTGTCCCGTTATTCCCGTTTCCTGAAAAGTCATAAACATAAGTGTCATTCTCTCCGTAAGCAGAAACATTGTCAAAATTCATCATCAATACAAGGCCGTCAGTAAAATTATTCAGCTTGCTTATTCCAGTTATGCTGTAATTTGTGCCATTCCAGTTATAAGTTATATTCTCAAGATTAGCATCATCAATTGAAACATTTATCTCAAATTCAGAGCTGACTCCAGTGTCATTAGCAGGAGTGGGGAAAGTGAAATTTACCTGTGGGAGAACTGTGTCAATTGTTATTATCCTTGTTTCTGAAGTATTCTGGTTGCCATAGGTGTCATTGACAGTAACATTGTAATAGTAAGTGCCGTCTGCAAGCCCGGTCCAGTTTATTGTTCTCTCTCCTCCAGTGTAGGAAGTTGAATTTACCTGCCCAGTTGAATTGAATAAACGAAAAGTTATAGTATCTTCATTCGGCTCATCAACAGATACATTGACATAAACCCAGTTATTTGAAGAAAAAGTATTGTTTCCTGCTGTTCCATCCCCATAATCAACTAAAGGCCTTATTGCTGCTGTTAAAAATCTTACCTCTGAAGAGTTGTCGCTTCCTGAAGTGTCTGATGCAAAAACGCTATAA
>JALUUW010000015.1 GCA_027021195.1 Candidatus Pacearchaeota archaeon
ATCCTGTAATTGTCCCTGCAATGCCTGTTGAAGAAAGGGCAAAGTTCATTCTTTCAAGGATTCATGATCATAACTTCCCAAAATCTTTAAAAACAAGCCCTAATTTTCTTAAGACATGAGGATAGGAAATATTGAGCTTAAGTGGCTTGGCCATGCAGGATTTCTGATTAAAAACCTTGAGAATTCAAAAGTCATTTATATCGACCCTTATAATATCAAGGAGCTGTCTGAAAGCTCTGAAAAGGCTGATTTGATTTTGTTGACACACAGTCATTATGATCACTGCAGTGTTGCTGATCTTGGAAAGATTGTCAAAGACGGGACAAAGATCATTGCTCCTGCAGACTGCCAGAGTAAAATAACAAAATTTGACATTCCTATAAAGATGGAGGTTATAGAGCCGGGGCAGGAATTGGGTTTTGAAGAGATTAGGATTGTTGCCTTTCCGTCATATAATATTGATAAGCATTTTCACCCAAAAGAGGAGCACTGGACAGGATATCTTGTAAAAATGAACAGTGTGTTGATTTATCATGCAGGAGATACTGATGTTATACCTGAAATGCGGAATCTCACTGGATATAATCAGCCTGATAAAAAGATGATAGCCTTGCTTCCTGTTGGAGGGAGATATACAATGACTGCAGAAGAGGCTGCAGAGGCAGCGAAGATTATAAAGCCGAATCTGGCAATCCCAATGCATTGGGGAAGCATAATAGGGAGTGAAGAAGATGCAAAGGAATTTGTAGAATTATGCAGGGAAGAGGGAATTGACGCTAAAATTATGGAGATGGCGTAAATGAAAATCGGAATTATCGGGCCGAGCAAAGTGAGAGAAAAAGAAAAAATTTCTGAATTGGCAATGGCTGTTTCTGAATCAGGGCATGAAATTGTTCTCACTCCTGACAAAGGCTCTTCTTCTGAGTTTTTTGCGAAAGAATACATTAAAAACAAGGGGAAAAAGGTTTATGAAGTGGTTCCTCTGGAAGACAGGGAGTTTGGCTATAGTTGGATAAATCTGGATTTAGGGGAGCACATAAACTGCAAAACATGGAGAAACCAGCCAGAAGAGCTAAATGAAAAAACAGATGCTTTGCTGTGCATAGGATATTCTGCAGGAGGATTGATTGAGATTTGCTATTCAAAATGGTTTAGAAAAAAGCCGGTTTATATTATTAAAGAGCTTGTTTCAGAAAAATTGCCTGAAGAACTGGAGAACAGCCTGGATTTAAGGTATGTTTCTATAAGGGAATTTAAGGATATGCTAAAATGAAATACATAATCGGGAATAAGCAGGAATTTTTGAATTTTTTTAATTCAATCAGTGAAAAAGACAAAGTTGGAATTTTGACTCATACTGATTTGGACGGAATTTCTTCTGCTATTTTTCTGGAGGAAATATTAAATTCAAAAAATATTGAGGTTAAATTTATTGATTTTTTAAATTATAAAAAAGGGATGTTTGACAGCATTTTTTCAGAATTGAGGGAAAAAAAGATTACCAAGCTCTTTCTGACAGATTTGTCAGCAGACGGAACTGACTTAGATAATTTCGAAAGATTAAGAATGGAGTTTGATGTTTTTTTAATTGACCATCACCCTGTTAATCCTTTGCTTAAGGACAAAAGGAATATTATAAAAACCCCTTCTTCTGACTGCACTGCCCTGACAATCTATAGAATGGGTTCTGATATCAAAAATTTGAGAAAATTTAGCTGGCTTGTCTGTGCAGCTATTGTTGCTGAAGTCTCCTATAACAATGAAGGGAATCTGAAATTTATTCAGGAATTTTATCCCGGCATTACTCTTGGAAATATCCGCGACTCTGTTCCAGGAGAGATTGCAAAGAAAGTATCTTCTTCAATTATATATTATAGAGGAGACTTGAAAAAGGTTTATGATATTGTTAAAATGGAAAAATTAGAGGAATTAAATAAAGCTCACGAGATAATTGAAGTGGAAATTGAGAAAGAGATGGACAAGTTTAAGAAAGAAGCAGAGTTTTTTCCTGAAAAGAAGTTATATTTTTATTACAGCAGTCCTGAATTTAATATTGCTTCAGTAATTTCGTCAATTCTTTCTTTTAAAAATCCTGATAAGACGATTATTTTTGCCTCTGATACTGAAGGGGGCTTTGTAAAGCTGAGCGCCAGAAATCAGAGCGGAGAGGTTGATTTAAACACTCTTCTTAAAAAATCAGTTGAAGGCCTGGAAAATGCTGTTGCAGGAGGACATAGAAAGGCTGCTGGCGGAAGCCTAATGAAAAAAGATCTTGAAGCATTCAAGGAAAACATTCTGAGAAATATTAATTTTAACTGACATTCAAAATGCATTCTCTTGTTTTTGTTTCTTGCCGGCAAGATTTAAATAACATTGTCTTATTTTATTGTTTGTTTAGATATTAAATATAAAATGCCTCAAAACACATTCAATCAGCAAAAAAAAGATATTCTCTCAAAAACAGACAAATCTTCAAAAGGGAACTGGGACAAAAAAATATCAAAGCTGTGCAAAAAGATTAATTCTTTAGAGAACTATTATACAACGTCAAGCTGTTCAGGAAGGGTTGTGTTGATGGTGGACAAGGAAAAAAAGGAAAGAGGTTTGTTTGTTAGAGTCTATCATGACTTAATCTCTTGGAATAGTATAAAAAAAGATTTGAATGATATAATTGAAGACAAGAAGCTAAGAAACAAATTAATTAAATTTAAACTGGATCCTTGCATATTGCATGTTGCATGCAGGGATATTGATAATGCCAAAAAACTTTGCGATTACGCAAGAAAAGCCGGGTGGAAAAGGTCTGGAATAATTGGTTTTTCTGGAAAAAATGCAAGAGTGATGGTTGAGCTGAACAGTACTGAAAAATTTGAATTTCCAATTATCCGGGATGGAAAGGTTTTAGTCGACGATATTTTTTTGAAAATAATTGTCAAAGAAAGCAATAAAAAATTAAAAAAAGGATGGAAGAAGATATCTGATTTTGGAAATTTGCTTAAATAAATAATCTTTTCAACTACCCAAATATTTTTAAAGAAGTAGTTCTTTGTTTTTTTATCATATTAATTTATTCAGCTTGTTGGCGCAAGCGAATAAACAATTCAATAACTTTATTGGCGTAAAGTTATCAAGTATGTTGGCGAATTCTTTTGTATTAGTTGGAAGTTTGCGAAGTATTTAAACCTTTCGGAATTTCTAAAATTCCGTGATGCAAACAACAAAGGTTGTTTTGCAATATAGAAAAAGGTTTAAATGAGCGGCTTCTAACAACTGAAAATATAGCTGAAAGGAGGTTAAGCGATATGGTATTAGATTTTGCAAAAGAAGCAATACAAAACGTGGACTCACACAGTATTAACTTTGACGAGCTTAGAGCAGGAAAAGCCAATATAAAGGTTATTGGTGTTGGTGGCTGCGGAGGAAATGCAGTGACCTGGCTTTATAACAAGGGAATCAACGGAGCTACAATCTATGCAACAAATACAGATGCCCTGCACCTCAGTGTTACAAAGGCAGATGACAAGCTTCTTCTTGGAAAAGAGCTGACAAGAGGGCTTGGAGCCGGCGGAAAGCCA
>JALUUW010000016.1 GCA_027021195.1 Candidatus Pacearchaeota archaeon
TTGTTGTAAGAAATATTACGAAAATTTTATATATTCAACTTAGTTTAATATTCTTATGTATGAAGAAGAATTGAAAGAGATAGGATTAACAGACAATGAAACCAAAGTTTATTTAACACTCTTAAAGAATAAAGTCCTGAATCCAACAAAATTAGCAGAAAAAACCGGTTTACATAGATCTTACATTTACGATACTCTTGAAAGGTTAATAGAAAGAGGAATAATTAATACTGTCACAATAAATGGAAAAAAACACTATCAATCAATAAATCCTAAGGTATTAAGAGAGATTTTTGAGTTAAAATTAAGAAAACTTGACTCTATACTTCCCAAACTCGCTAAACTACATGAATTAAATGACGAAGAAACAGAAATTGAATTATACAGGGGAAAAGGGGTTTATAGAACGCTCATAAAATACCTAATATCAGACTTGAGAAAAAATGATACAGTATATTTGCTAGGTGTTGATGAAAATAAACTAGAGACAGTTGAACCAATTTATTTAAAACAATATTTTACCATCATCAAGGAAAAAGGAGTAAGAGAAAAGATAATTATCCCTCTTGGAGGGAAAAGATTAAATGAGAGAAATATTGAATATAGGGAGATTAGTTCTAAGTATCTGGGAGATACAACGATAGTTATTTATCAGAAGAAAGTATTTATTTTTGTGTGGGGAGATCCATATTACCTTATAATTATAAAAAGCCATAAAATTGCTCAAACCTATCTAAGACAATTTAACCTTTTTTGGGAGATTGCGAGATAAACTTCTTATCTATACTAAAATATGTTCAGTGATAAAACAAAACTCTTAATATTATAACCTTGCCAAAGAAAACACATCTAAATTATGGGGCCAGACAGCTGGAATTAAAAATCTTCTCAGTACCAGAAACATATTTGTGTCTTATGTTATTTTAAAGTGATAACAAACGAAAGATTTATAAATAAGATGTTACCGGTGTTTATTAGGTATGTATCCCGGATGTAAAATGCAGACCAATAAATTCACAATAACAAAGAGAATTGCAAAACACGGAAAACAGGCAATAATAGTTATTCCTAAAATACTAAAAGAAGAGCTAAAGCCAGATACAATCGTCAAATTAAATATAGAGGTTTTAAAAGAGCCGGAAAACAATGAAAAAGCTGACAATTGATATTAACGCTTACTGCAATGAAAAATGCAGGTTCTGCTATCAAAGCTTAGATGGTACTGTTCTTCCAGAAGAGAGGATTCTTGAAATTATAGACGAGAATCCTGATGCAAAAACCATAGGAATTGGAGGGGGAGAGCCATTTTTAGATAAGAGAATTATTGAATTTATAAGGCATATTCATGATAGGGAAAGAAATGTCCATATCTCAACAAATGCCACAATTATTCCGGAAAATCTTCTAGCATTAGAGGAAAAGGCAAGAAAAAGAACCCAGATTCAGGTCAGCCTGCATGCCTCAAATCCGGCATTATACGAACAGATTACTGGAAGAAGCTTATTTGACAGGGTAATAGGAAATATCAAAACACTAAAAGATTATTTTCCAACACTAATTACTTCTGCTATTTATGAGGATAATTTTAATGATGTCCAAAACATAGTTAATTTGGCAGAAAGGTTAGACCTGCCATTGAGAATTAACCTTGTTTTCCCAGAAGGAAAAGGGAAATATGTTGGCAGATTAAATCAAAAACAAATAGACCAATTAAGAGGATACCTGCTTGGACAAAGGGTTTTAAAAGGAAATAAAATTGAATCCTCCCTTATTCACAAAAATAACTGCATTGCAATAGGAAAGAGCTATGGAATAAAAAAAGAATCCAAGTGCCCTCTTGATTACGGAAAAACTTATGTTTCACCAAATGGAAGTGTGTCAGGATGTGAATTTTACAGATGCCCTATTTCAAGGCTAGAGGAAAACTTAACTGGAGGAGATAATTAAAATGAGCTTCTTTGGAACAAATCCCAGAGATGGAAAAGCAGAGAATGACCTGGGAATCCGGATGAAAATCAGGGATAATCTTGGAAACGGGCAGATTTATCCTATAGCCTCACAAATAACAGAAAATGAATATTACATTCCAGAAAAGCTTAAAGAGGATTTAGAGGGAATTATAGCCACAATTTCAAATATAGACCGGTTTGGAACGGAGATGGGGCATCGTAATTATCTTTTTTTTGGCCCTCCTGGAACAGGAAAAACCCTTGGAGTCCAGTATATTGCAACAAAACTTGGATGCCCTATTTATGACGGAAAGAATATATCAAATCCTCAGCAGGTAAGTAAGCTTTATACTCAGCTTAGGCAAATTGTCAATAGAGGCGAGAAAAAAGCTATTTTAATGCTGGATGAAGTGGACAGGTTTTCAAGCAGAGAGGATATTGTGGATCTCGGGCAGCAGCAGACACTTAATCAGCTTCTGGCAGAAATGGACGGAGTTGACTCCAACCACGGAATATTTGTTTTTGGAATGACCAACAAGCCAAATAAAATAGACAATGCCTTAAGAAGAACAGGAAGATTTTCAAAAGAGATTGAATTTATGCCGCCTCACAAAAAAGGAAGGCTTGCGATTTTAAAGATGCATGCTTATGGCAAAGGAGGGCACCAGTTTGAAATAAGTGAGGAGGATTTAGAACATATGGCAGAACTGACTTTTGGATATACAGGAGCAGATTTAAGAGGCTTGCTTGACGAATCATTTACAAAAGCAGTACTTGATGACAGGGTTAAGGTAACAAAGGGGGATCTAGAATATGCGTTAAAAAGGACAAAGCCTTCTGCATTAAGAGACATGCCTTTCAGAGAGCCACAGAAGAAATTAAGGGATGTCGGAGGATACAACACTCATAAGGAAGTCATGAGGAGAATATTTGACAAAAATAACGGAAGCATAGCATTATTTTACGGCCCCTCTGGGACAGGCAAGACAGAGTTTGCCGAGGCATTGGCAGGAGAATACGGATTTAATTACATTGTTATCAGCGGCTCTGAGCCAGAAGACAAGTTTGTTGGAGAAACAGGAAAAAAAATTGACAAATACCTTGACAGGGCAAAGCAGCTTGCGCCATGCATCTTGGTTTTTGATGAAATGGATGCGCTAATTGAAAAAAAAGGAATAATCACCCACAAGTCCGGATGGACAGGGCTGCTTCAGTCTAAACTAAACAAGCCAATAGAAGGAGTGAACATAATAGGGACAATGAACAGGCCTGACCTGATTAATGAAACATTTATCCAGAGGTTTCCGCACAAGCTTTATTTTGGAATGCCTACCATAGAAGAGCAGATAGAGATCTGGAGAAAGTATATCCCAGAAGAAATAGACCCGAGAGAAATTGTTAAAAGAAATCCTAATTTATGCGGAAGGGACATATCTCATGCTGCCCTGCTTGTAAGAGATTATGGATTAAAGCCAAGCCTTGATGTTTACAGGCACCTTATAAAAGACATAGCCCACTCTGATGGAACAGACTATAGCAGAATAAGAAAAGAAATAGGGGATTCTGTGCTAGATTATGATAATGTAAAGAGATTCCTGCCTAAACAAAATAATGGAGAAAAAAATGGCTAAAGTGTCTATTGTCAATACTGATACTGTAATGAGAAGGATAAAGGATTATGCAGTAATCGGATTAGTCGGGCTTACAGTGTGGAATGCTCCTAGTGCTGTTGGAAGGATAAATTCTTATTTAGAATACAGCCAGAATAGAAAAAAAATCACAAGTTTTATAGAAAAAGGAAGATTTGACGCAGCATCTGAGCTTTTAGAAGCATATGAAGAACATAAAACTCTTACTGATTCTGATATGGCAATTCTTAAAGTTGAGCTGAAAGAGGCAAGAAGGGAGCAGGAAGAGGCAGAAAAAAGAAGATTAAGTGAGAAAACTGCCGAAAAAAATGCAAGTGACAAAAATTCCAGAATGAAAAATTCCTCTCTTGAGGAAATCTTTTAGAAAATAAGAAATCAGCTGAACCAGAAAATGAGGGAGATAGAGAATTATTATAATGCAATTAAAGATACAGAAGAAAAAAATGAATCTTGAAACAAAACTAAAAAAAAGAAAACTGGCTAAAAAACCCCCTACAGAAGAGGTTTTAAAACAGGCAGAAAAGGGAAACAGGTTTATAGTTGTGCAGGATGATTTTGACATATCATATGTTCCTATGGGATACACTCTTATTGACATGAAACACAAAGGAGATTCATTTAAAACCCTTATTCCCCAATCACTGCTTTTCTATATGGCAAATCCCGGAGAAGGTGATGCAGAAAGCGCTCTGGAAGAAATTTCTGATTTTTACGGCGAAGCAAAAGATTTTGAGGACGAGATGATTGAAAACGGAAGCACTTCTGTCCAGCAGGCAAACTGGGCAACTCTTTCAAGAGAGAGTTATAAAATTTACCTAATCAACAGGCTTGTAAAGCATAAAAAAGGGGAAACTGACGAAAGAGGAGAGCCAGTTCCAGAGTTCAATCCTGAGATATTGGAAAAATTAAATTTAAACGAGGACTATGTTGCTCAGAGAGTAAGGGCAATGGCAGCACTGGCTCTTGGAAAAACCAGCAAAGAAGAGGTTAAAAAATACAATATTGACACTATTCTCAAACATGTCACAATAAGAGAAGAGAGAAAAGAAGAGCTTACAAGAGAAGAATTTAGCAAAGTAACCTGCTGGGCAGGAAGCCATTATGAGCTGAAGCCAGAGTATATGAACAGGGATGATGTAAAATATGAAATTGAATGCAGGCATGACAGGGGCTATAAAGTTGGAACAAAAACAATAAAAGCCGAAAAAACCGAATTTCTTGATTCCAGAATAAATGAGCTAGAGAGGGAAATTACAGATTATAGGAAAAACAATGGATGCAGTGTCGGAAGGCACGATACAGCACTTATAAGAGAATATGTCAATCTTGCATACATTATTCCTGAAAATCCTGGGATGCAATTAGACATTCAGCCTCCTGAAAAAACCAATATAAAAAATTAAAAGAAGAAAAAATGGCTGAAATATCTGTTGTAAATTCCAATACTGTGATGAAGAGGATAAGGGATTATGCAATAATCGGATTAGTCGGGCTTACACTTTGGAATGCTCCCAAAGTAGCTGACAGAGTAACTAATTATTTTGAACAGAAGGAAAGAAAAGCAAAGTTTGAAGAACTTTTAGAAAAAAAGAGCTTTGATGCAGCATCTGAACTTTTAGAAGAATATAGCAAGCACAAATCCTTAGAGCAAATTGACATAGCTACACTTAAAATTAATTTAAAAGAAGCAAAAAAAACTTCCAAGATTAAATCATTAGACTCATTAGTTGAGTCAAAAAAATATGATGAAGCAAAAAAAGAGATTGCCGCACTTAAAAAAGAAGGGATATTGACTAAAGATGAGATTGAAGGTTATGAAGGAAAAATAGATCAACTATCTAAAGCAGAAAATGAAAAAAAGCCTCTTAAAACAATTTTAGAGAATATTCAAGAAGAAAAACTTTATCTTAAAGCAACCATAGAAAATATTAGGACTTCATCTGGAGAGAATAAAATCAGACTTATTGACGCTTTTATTGCAAATAACCCCCAAGATCCAAGAATAAATGAGCTAAAAATAGAGCGAATAAATTCATATATTTCTATAATGGATCTTTATTTTCTTAAGGGAAACAGCAGTTTAGAATCGACTAGAAAAAAAGTGGATGATTTTTACACATGGATAAAAAAACAAGAACCTGCATTTGTTAAAGAAGCAGATTTTTCCAATCTAGAACGAAGTTGGAGAGAGTATATAACCACAACATTAAAAGAGATAAGGCAAGGCAAAAGGATAGTTGAGTATATAAAAGGAGAAAAGGCAGTTATTATTAAAAAACTTGAAGGCAATTCATACTCTTTTAAAAAAACTCCCTCCTATATTCCAATAGGGCAAAGAGGAATATATTATTCAAAAGAGTTTGGACCAACTTTAGAAGGAATGCATGCCATCACATTAATTAATGAGGAAGGTGATAAGATGAAGACTTATTGGTTTCGTTCTGGTGAGTTTGAAAAATTAGGTCCATCAACTATAGAAAACATCTACTATAAAATGAAAGAAATTGAGACATATTACAAACAAATTAAAAATGACAAATTAGAAAAATGACACACAGCCCTCCGTCTTCAATGGTTATTGAATTAGAGGAAAAAGACATCAGAAGTGACATCCCAAAAATAGTAAATGCTATGTCAAAAATAAGGGCAGAATGTATTAAGAGCAAGAATGCCTCTGAAAGCCAGAAAGATGAGTATCTGCATTTAACCTACAGGCTGGCATCAGGGATAAAGGCTCTGGCTGATGGGCCAATAACAGAGAGAATGGGGTTAATTGCAGAGAATATCAATAAAAATCCTGCTCTATTGAGATATGATCCTATGCAGGATGGATACTGGAAAAGAAGAGAGGGGGAATTTACAAAAACACTGGATGATTTGCTTATTAATTGTTTAAGAGATGATTTCCATGATACTGATTCAAAGCATCACGTATTGCAGGCAATAAAATATCTTGGTGTTGAAGGCGCTTCATTTAAGGAAAGAGAAGAAGTTTATTCCACAATACTTCCATTCCAGAAAGCCCTTCTTCCTGATAACAGGAAAGAAAAATTAATCCAAAGAATGTTTAAGAGAATGTTTGGAGGACAGTATAAAGCTGAAAGTCTAGAAGATTTGATACTTCGTGTAGATATGGTGAAAAATGGATTTTCTCCAGAGCTCATGGACATAGCCAAAGAAATGGGATACACTATCTTAAGGGCAGATATAAAAAAAAGTGAATTTGATAAAATAAAGCCTTTCTTAAATTCATCTCAAATTATTGATGCAAAAACAAACTCTGCAAATCCAAAGTTAATCAATTTTGCTGATAATTTAGTTAAATACACCAGTCCAGTCTCTTACCCGTTTTTGGGAGCACTTCCAGAAAGCCTGCAGAAAAGATTGCATGACACTCTCCCAAGATTTAATAAAGAATACGCTTTTGGTGTATCAGTGTATACAGAAATCGCGGCTGCTCTCAGTGGGTTAGTTGCTATTGCAATATACCCTGATATTCTTCCCTATTCTCCTACTATCCCTTCAATTTTTATAGATGCATTAATAAGAGGTCTTAAAGGAACTGGTTTTAGTGAACGATATCACCATTCAGTTGGCTCTGTATTCCTAAAGCCGTTTTTTTATCCCTTGGAAAAATATCTGGACAAAATAGATAGGGATAAAGAAACATTAACTGTAGATATTCCATTAAGGAAAACTGAACTCTCACAATATATTCCAAATCCTATTTCCCATTATGATGAGATAGCAAGATTAGATGTCCCTGAAGATATTGAGAAAAATCTTGAATGGGGAACTGGCAACCATCACTCTTTTGGAAGATTATTTGTTGAATATATTAGAAAAAATACAAGAGATCCTCCAGCAAAAATTAATATTGATACAAAAGTAGACAGAGAGAGCCAATCAGTAATATATGAGCATCAGCTTTTGGTTGGAGGCTATAGAAAAAACAGCTTATTATTTTGCTTTAATGAAAAAGAGAGATATATTGTTACAGCAATAATGCAGAATAATGGAACAGAAGGTTTTGCTGAGAATGCTGCAAGAATACTCTCTAGTGGAAGCGATGTTTCTGAAAAGATGAATGATCTTGGAAGAAGTTCAGATATGAAATATATTCACATGATAGAGTATAAAAACGGCCAAATTGTGAAAGACATAGAAGCATCTAGTTAAAATTAAAACAATTCAAAATAAAGAAAAAGGGAATTGGATAGCTACATTGTGGAAAGGATAATTATAACCTTGCCAAAACCGAAACATTTAAATAGTAATTATTTCTAATTAATAATAATTATTAATAGTAAAATGGAAAAAAATTCATTAAAATCAGAAAGGCTGACAATGCAAAAAAAAGAGATTCTGGAATTTCTCAGGAATACAAAAATACACCCAAGCTCAGAGCAAGTTTATGAAGCTGTAAAGGAAAAGATGCCAATGATAAGCCTTGCCACTGTTTATAGAAACCTAAACCAAATGGCAGACAACGGCATTATAGAGAAAATTTCTGACGAGTCAGTAAAAGAAATGAGGTTTGACGGAAATCCCGAAAAGCACCAGCACTTTATATGCGAGAAATGCAACAAAATAATTGATATTGAAATTCCTAATGAAAGCAAAATAATCCCAAAAATAAAGAACAGGAAATTCAGTGTTAAAAAAATAAGAATCAACCTTATAGGAACATGCACTGATTGTTCAGAAAAATCTGATTAAAATTTCTTTATGTTAATTAAATTAAACGGAGGTAAAAAAAGTGATAGCAATAAACGAGAAAGCGCCTGAATTTGAGGCAGAAGCATTTCACGAAGGAGAAATCAAAAGAGTGAGGCTTTCTGACTACAAAGGAAAATGGGTCGTGTTAGTGTTTTATCCTGCTGATTTCACTTTTATCTGCCCAACAGAGCTCGGAGAACTGGCAGACAATTACGAAGAGCTCAAAAAGATGAATGTTGAAATCCTGAGCATAAGCACTGATACTGCATTTGTCCACAAGGCATGGCACGATGCTTCAAAGACAATTGCAAAAATCCAGTATCCGATGGTTGCTGACCCCACAGGAAAAATTTCAAGAGACTACAGAACTTACATAGAGGAAGAGGGAATTCCTTTAAGGGGAACCTTCATCATAGACCCTGACGGAATTCTGAAAGCTTTTGAAATGCACGACAACAGCATCGGAAGAAGCAGTGCTGAATTAATCAGGAAAATTCAGGCAGCCCAGTTTGTAATGGAGCACAGCGGAGAAGTCTGCCCTGCAAGCTGGAAGCCCGGAGAAGAAACACTAAAGCCAGGGCTTGACCTTGTCGGAAAGATTTAGCTGTCTGGCTCTGGAGCTTTAAATTAAAATTTTTTTGTTTTTTAAGTTCTTATTCATCACAACCTATAAAAATCCTGTTTCTTTTCAAGATAGATGAAAGCTAAAATAGGACTCGAAATTCACGGGTATCTGCTTACAAATGGGAAGCTTTTCTGCAGATGCAAAGCTGAGCACGGATTGAAGGATTCTATGCCAAACACAAACATCTGCCCGATATGCACAGGCCAGCCAGGAGCAAAGCCTCTTCTTCCAAACAAAACAGCAATTGACAAAGCAATCCAGATTGCGCTAATTCTTAAATGCAGAGTAAATGAGAAATTAGTCTGGCAGAGAAAGCATTATGACTGGCCAGATCTTCCAAAGGGCTTCCAAAACACAATTTCAGGCCCTCACGCAGTTCCTGTTGGTGAAAGGGGAAAATTTCTGGGAATAAAAATTACTGAATGCCACCTTGAAGAAGACCCTGCTGCATGGAATCCCCAGACAGGAGAGATAAATTACAACAAGTCAGGAATTCCTTTAATAGAAATTGTAACAGAACCTGATTTTACATCTTCAGAACAAGTTATTGAATGGTTAAGGCAGTTGATTGTAACACTTGCCTACATAAAAGCGATTGACAAAAAATTAGGGATAAAGGCAGATGTCAATGTTTCAGTTGAAAAAGGAGAAAGAGTGGAAATAAAAAACATTAACAGCTTAAAAAACATCAAAAAAGCAATTGAGTATGAAATTAAAAGGCAAAAGGGCGGGCATCAAAAAACACAGGAGACAAGAATGTTTGACGAAGCAAAAGGAATTACAGTAAGAATGCGGACAAAAGAACAGGCTCATGACTACAGGTTTATATCCGAGCCTGATTTGCCTGTGATAAATATTGACAAAAAAAGAATCAGCAGAATAAAATCCAATCTTCCTGAAACCCCTTATGAAAAGCTGAAAAAGCTTCTGAAAAAGCACAAGATTAACAGAAGCTCTGCAGAAGTCCTGACAAAAAAACTGGAGATTGTTGAGTTCTTTGAAAAAGTTGTTGATAAAATAAATCCAAAACTGGCTACCCAATGGGTGACTATTGAGCTCATGAGTGTTCTGAACTACAACAAAAAAGAGCTGGATGACCCTGAGATTAACATTAATCCTGAGCACTTTGTTGAGCTTTTAAAGCTTGTTGAATCAAAAGAAATAACAGAACTTAAAGCGCAGGAAATTTTAAGGAAATTCATTCCGGCATCATTTTCTCCAAAAAAAGAGCTTGAAAAATACAGGAAAATCTCCTCAGAAAGCGAGATAGAAAAAGTCTGCAGGCAGGTTATAAAAGAAAACAAAAAAGCTGTTGAAGACTTTAAAAGCGGAAAACAGGAATCACTAAACTTCCTAATAGGCCAGGTAATGAGGCTGACTCAAAAAAGGGCTGATTTTAAAACAGCAAGGGAAATTCTTGAGAAGATGTTAAAGTAGAAATCTTTCAAACCAAGTGCATAAAAACCCCTGTCGCAAATATCAGGCTCAAAAATAATATAATAAACCAATTAACAGGGACAGAGTATTCCGGCTTTCTGTTCCCTTTTTCTTTTGCTTTTTTTACCATGAATAGAACAGAAACTGCAATAAGGCCTCCTGAAACAACTCCCCCAACAGAAAGAATCTTTGTAAATGAAAGAAAGTCAAAAATACGTATAAAAACAAAAAGAAAAATCGGAATAATTGAGGTTAAAAACCATGCTTCTGACTTCCTTAATCTTTCATCATACATTAAATTCTCAAGAAGAGCATTCCCTAAAGAGAGATAAGAGGTAAATAGAGTAAATATTCCTAAAAAAACAAAAAACTCTCCAAGAGCCAGAGTCGCTATTTCAGGGGTTTGAATCCCTTTCACTCCAACAACAACAAATGCAAATATAGAGTAAAAAATAACAGAGATTGCTGTTCCTGTAATTAAAACTTTTCTCATCTGTTTCTCATTCTTATGAAGAATAATCTGAAGTTCCGGGATAGCATAAAAAGACATCAGGGCAAAAAGAATAACTCCGAAAGGCAAAAAGATATTTCCAATGTTAAAAGAATAAAAGTTGATAAAATTTATGTCTTTAAAAAAAATAACAAAAATGGCAACAAGAAGTGCAAGAATAACTAAAACTCCTATTTTTTCAAATTTCTTCAGGGATTTTATTCCTTTCCAAAGCAGGCCAGACATCGCAATTCCAAAAACCACTCCAAAAAAAAGAGTGTAATCTGAATTTTTAAAAATCAAAAAGCTTAAGCTCTCTCCAATTCCAAACATATAGGCAATAGTTGCTGCATAGATGCCAAAAATTGTTGCAAACTCAAGAATAATTTTTCCTTTTCTTCCAAGATATCTCCCTGCATAGCCTGCAATCTGATGATCTCCCTTTGTTCTTAAAATAACCTCTCCAAAATAAAGATTAACTACAAAAACAAGCAGCCCTAAAACAACTATATATGCCAGAGCAACAAAAAAACCTGCCTGTGCTGCAACATAAGGTATTGCCAGCACCCCTGCTCCAATGGATGTTCCAACTAAAACCGAAACAGCTGTGAAGAACCTCTTTTTTTCTGCATCCATAATCTCAAAAAACCAAAAGGGTATAAAAAAGTATCAGCGGGCGCAGGAGGAATCGAACCTCCACCTACCGGGTTTTCCTAAGCTCGCTCGCGATATTAATAAGGGCAAATTGCCCTTCGCGAACTTACCAACCGAAACCGGAAATTCTATCCATTAAACTATGCGCCCTTTGCATTAATTAAAGATTATAAAATAAATAAAGTTAAGTTTTTATATCTTGGGAATTACAGACTAACAGGTTTTAAAGGTTTATGTAAATGGCATTAAAAAGGCATCACAAAATAATTATAGGGGGTTTTAGCTCAGCAATTCTTATAATGATAGTAAGCAACTTTGTCATATTGTATGCTTTAATGGCAAAACAGACTGTGGATTATAACTCCCTGGATGCAAAAATAACTGACGTTCAAAGCAAGATAAATACTCTTACAGAGAGTCTTATACAGACAAGAGAAGAGCTAAGACAAACTCAAGACTCCTTAGACGTACAGCTCGGCTCAATAGGGCAGGAAATTGACTTGTTAAAAGCATCTGCAGGAGATGATTTTTCAGGGATTATTGAAAAGTCAATAAAATCAGTAGTATCAATAATGACAGAGAGAGGGCAGGGAACAGGATTTATAATTACCGATGACGGGTTCACTGTAACAAATGCCCATGTCCTTGTGGGGGGAAGGCGCATCAAAGCAATAACTTATGACCAAAAAGTAACTGAAGCTGAATTTATAGGATATAATCCCGGCCTTGACATTGCTTTGCTAAAAATCCCAGGAAATTACAGAAGTCTCAGGCTTTCTGATTCAGGCAAAATCCAGATAGGGGAAAAAGTAATTGCAATTGGAAACCCTTTGGGACTGCAGTTCAGTGTTTCAGAAGGAATTGTTTCTGCTGTTCACAGGCCAGGCCCTAATAAAATAGAGGCTTACATACAAACAGATGCTGCATTGAATCCTGGAAATTCAGGAGGGCCTCTGATTAACAAAAAAGGAGAAGTCATAGGCATCAATAATTTCAAAGTAGGAAGCGGGGAGAATCTTGGATTTGCGCTTGAGTCAAATTATCTTAGAAAAGCAGTAAATGAAATATCTCAAAGGGCTTTGGGAGGGCCCCTTATTTAATTAAAGCAAATTTGAAAAAGAGAAAAATAAATAACACAAACATTTCTCAAAAAACATTTTAAACCATTATTTCCTATGCTCTCTATGGTAAAACACTCACAAGAAGGAATTACAGTAAAAAAACATGAAAATTTCAGTGAATGGTATTCCCAGGTATTGGAAAAAGCAGAGGTTACTGACTTAAGATTCAATGTAAAAGGGTTTGTTGTAATAAGGCCTTGGGGGGCAATGGCTATTGAAAATATGTATGACATTTATGAAAAAGCTCTTCAAAAAAGGAAACACAAACCAAGTTTCTTTCCGGTTGTTATCCCAGAGAAAAATTTTCACAAAGAGGCGAGCCATGTTAAAGGATTTACTCCAGAGGTTTTTTGGCTTGAAAAGATTAAAGGAGAGGACAGGCTTGCTCTAAGGCCTACAAGCGAAACTGCTATGTATCAGATGTACTCTTTGTGGATTAGAAGTCACAGAGATCTTCCCTTAAAAATGTATCAAAGGGCAAATGTATTTAGGTATGAAACAAAAGCCACAAGGCCCCTGATAAGAGCAAGAGAATTTTACTGGATAGAAACTCACAACTGCTTTGCAACAAAAGAGGAAGCAGAACAGCAGGTTCAGGAAGACATTAAAACAACACAGGAAGTAATGCATCAGAAATTTGGAGTTCCTTTTTTGCCATTAAAAAGACCTGAGTGGGACAAGTTTGCAGGAGCAGTTTATACAATAGGCTCTGATGCATTAATGCCTGACGGCAAGTTTATACAGCAGCCTTCAACGCATTTCTTGGGTCAAAATTTTGCAGAGGCATTTGATGTCAAGTTCAAAGGTGAAAATGGAAAAGAAAATCATGTATGGCAGACTTGTTACGGCCCTGCAATCTCCAGAATTCTTGCATCAATAATTTCAATGCATGGAGATGACTCTGGACTTGTAATGCCTTTCTGCATCTCTCCGTTGCAGATAGTAGTTATTCCAATTTTCAACAAAGACAACAAAAAAAAGATTCTTAAAGAGTGTGAAAAAATAAGAGAAAAATTGGAATCTTTTGGAATGAGTGCAGAAATTGATGCGAGTGAAAAGAGGCCCGGAGAAAAGTATTATGAGTGGGAGCTGAAGGGAGTTCCGTTCAGGCTTGAAATTGGAGAAAAGGAACTGAGAGAGAAGAAACTTACTCTCTTTACAAGAGACACAAGAAAAAAAGAAAAAATACCAGTAAGCAGGCTCCAGATGCTGAAAAAACTTGGAGAGAATTTTGACAAAAGGCTCAGGCAAAAAGCAGACAAATTCATGAAAGACAGAATAATCAGCTGCAAAACAAAAGAGGAAATAAAAAAAACAATTGGAGAAAAAAAGATAGCAAGAGCAAACTTCTGCTCAATAGATAAAGAAGGAGAAAAATGCGCAGAATATATTGAAAAGCAGATGAATGCAGAAGTCAGAGGAAGCTTAGCAGATAAAAAAGAAGCTCCCAAAGGAACATGCTTAGTCTGTAACAAGCCTGCCAGAGAGATCGTTTATATTGGGAAAAGCTACTGACATCTCCTGATTTTGAGGAGACGCAGCAATATGGATTCAATCTTATTAGTTTCCTAAGTTGCTGATAGCCAGATCCAGCTCATATTCAAGTCTAAGAGTAACTTCAAGAAGATTACTAAGCTCCTTCTCTACTATTGCTTTTTCATCAAGATCTGCTTCAACAGAGTTTTCCATCTTTTTTTGAAAACTCAACAATCCAGACCATTCCGGATTTAAATTAAACTGAAGAAATAACCTCCATTCAATCCAAATCCGGAAAAAGAGCTGGATTAAATTGAGGTTTGTTTAATTGGCGCATAGACTAGGCTAAATATGCATCTCTCATAGAGATTCAGGGATGCAAACCTTAGTCTTGCTTCCATAAAATCTAGAAGAAAAATGGCTTTTTATAATTTTCTATGATGTTAAGTCCACTTTATAACTTAACATAAAGATTAATTGGGTAATCATTAACCCCTCTGTGATACCTCTTTTCATTAAACCATTTCCTCCACTCTTCCAGCTTTCCTTTAATCCACTCAGGAAACTTAGCCAGCAGATTAACAAACTCTTCTGCCAGATTTCTGATTGTCCTTTCAACCTTTCCCTTGTCTTGAGGATAATACGGGTGGGCAAATAATGGCTTAATCTTGTTTTCCCTGCACCACTCTTTCCATTGCTCCTTAAACTGAGCCCCATTATCTGCCAGTATGCTTTTTGGCTTAGCATTTAACTTCTGTAAAGCAGAAGTCAGCTCTTTTGTTTTCGGACAATGGTCAAATAGCTTCAAACAAACAATAAACCTGCTATAATCATCTACAACAACAAAAATATAGTATTTTTTTCCTTCAAACTTAAACTCCTTTAAATCACATTGCCAAAGCTCATTTGGCTTTTTAGCCCTGAAGAACTTCCATGTTTTACCACTGCTGTTTTTATAGCCATTAAGCTTGTGTTTTTTCAAAACATTATTTATAGAAGTTCTTGATAATTTAACATTCTGAACCTTAACATCAGTGTTTTTTATCATAAAATCAGGAAGATTCATTAATCCCTGCTGTATTCTTGCTGTTCCCCACTTAAAAGCCAGCCTCATGTAAAGAATTGATATCTCCACTTCAAGGGATATTTTGCTGGGCTGTGTTTTTCTCGGAAGGTCTTTAAAATTTGAATTCAGGGTTTCTGTTTTCCAGTACCAGACAGTCTGCCTTGAGACTCCAAAAACCTTAGCCACAAGGTTTATATTGTTGCCATTCTTTACTGCTTTAGTCATGAGTTTACGTTCTAACGGGCTTAATCTCATGTGCTATGGGCAGGTAAAACTGCCCAACCTCTTTTTACAATTAAATAAAACA
>JALUUW010000017.1 GCA_027021195.1 Candidatus Pacearchaeota archaeon
ATTGCTTGCAATGGCTGACAGGAGGCTGAGGCTTCAGGAAAAATCAAAATCAGAGGATGAAGGCAAAATAGCTCTTCCGGAAAAAGCGAAAAGAATCATGCAGGAGAGGAAACAAGAAGTGGGGAATATTGAAGGATTTGGAAAAAATTTCTTATATAAAATTTTAAATCTGGATTGGTTAAAAAAGGAAAAAGAAAAACTCATCAAAACACAATTAGAAAGCAGAAGCACTGGAGAGCTTAAAGCAGAGTCTATTGAAGAACTGCCTGAAAAACAAAAAGCAATGTCAATTACGCAAAAATTACATCAAAAAAACCCCAGAAGCCTCGAAAAAAGAGAAGAAGATGTGAGAAAAATAAAAATTATGGGGAATCAATCAGTAAGAAAAGAAGATATGATAAAATCCTTTGCAAATCTGCTTAATTCTAAGAGAAACAGGCAGGAAAGCCAGAAAGCAACAGCCGAAACGATAAAAAGAAACGTTACCCGAGTTACTGGAGCAGGCAGCGAGTTAAAAAGAGAACAGAGTACATACATTCACCGCCCAAGAAAAATAAGAATAGTGGAGAATATAAACCCTGGAAGGATTAGGAAAACAAGAGAAATAGACTCAACAATCATCCGCGACTTTGATGACTTGGGAAGAATAAAGGACAAATTAAGGCAAAAAAGGAAAATAATATAAGTCTCAAGGAAATGTCCTGTATCTCGTATTGATTAAAATAAAATCAATAATAATTATTACAATAGATGCAATCATCAAGTATGGAGAGAGATTAAAGGAAACCTTTCTTATCTTCAAAGTCAAAATACTGTTAAAGCTCTCTGAAAGTTCTTTTTCATTAACAGCCCTGAAAAACTTTCCTCCAGTATTATAGGCCGAAGCTTTCAAAGAGTCTTCATCAACTTTTGAAAGGCCGTATGAAGTCATGCCCCCTTCTTTTGTTCCTATTGCAATGCTGTGAATAACAACATCGTTTTTGTCTGCATATTCAAGCGCATCATCCAGATTCCCCACATTAATCTGCCCATCACTAAGCAAAATAACTGCCTTTGCTCTCTCGGGCTTTAAAAGATTTGTCGAGGTTACAATTGCATCATACAAATCAGTCCCACCAATGCTGCTTATCTCTATATTGTTAATCGATCTCTTCAAAGCTGACTTGTCTTCAGTCACTTCCTGTTCTATAAAAGAGTTTCCAGAGAAGGAAATAATCCCTATTCTGCTTCCTGCAGGGCTGGATTCGACAAAGTTAATAGCAGTCTTTTTTGCTGCTTCCATCCTATTCGGAACCATGTCATTAGCCTCCATGCTTTTTGAAGAGTCTATTGCTATGACAAATGAAAAAGAGCTGGAGTACAAGGTCCTGTGGATAGTCATTCCTGAAAGAGAGAAAATAATCAAAACAAGAATTGCAATTGTTAAAAACAGGATAAGAACATTCTTTGAATAAAGGTCAATCCCTTTTATCCTTGATATTGCGTCAAAATTAGCAAACCTCAAAGCATGTCCTTTTTTATACTTCAAAGATGCAAAATGAATCAGAATTACTGCCGGAATAGCAACTAAGAAAAAAAGATAATTCGGGTGAGTAAAACTTATTGCCATTTTACAAAGACACTCTTTTTCTAACGACCCTTGTTCTCTCTTTAAGAAAGGTTGCAAGACTAACTACAAACGGCTTATCTGTCATAAGCTCAAGAAGGTCTATGTCCCTCTTCCGGAACATTTCTTTAACCAGATGCTCCTGCTCTGCAGAATGCTTTTCATAGCCTGCTCTGGCCAGGCGAGGGTTTATCAGCAGCCTTTCTTTTGTAACAGGGTCTTCAACAACCAACTCTCCGGAAATATCAGGAAGAGTCTTATCCAAAGGGTCTTTTATCATTATTGCCATTGTTTCAAATTTCTGTGCAACCAGTGCCAGCCTATCTTCCACGCCCTTATCAACTCTGATAAAATCAGAGACAATGATAATTGAAACAATTGACCTGTCAAGATAGTCTATAGCAAAGTCAAGTGCATTACCCAAATCAGAATTCCCTTTGTAAAGAGAGGCATTGGTCAGAGCGTCAATAAACCTCCAAAAATGGTTTTTTCCTCTTCCAGGCCTTACAAATTCATTTACCTTTTCATTAAAAAAGAAGTATCCTATTTTATTTCCTGATTCAAGTATTAAATTAGAAAGAGATGCTATAACTTCTGCCCCGTATTCGCACTTGAGCTTCTCTGCAGACCCAAAAACCATATTTTCTCCAACATCAATAGCAAAAACAACTTTCAAGTTCTTCTCCTCAATATACTTTTTAACTAATAAGCTGTTTGCCCTTTTGCTTGCCCTCCAGTCTATAGTTCCTGCATCGTCATCGCTGGAATAAGCCCTGTATCCGTCAAACTCAAGGCCTTTCCCTCTCAGGATAAGCTTGTATAGTTTTTTCTGAAGCTCAAACGATTTGATTGCTGACTGAAAGCTTGAAATAGCCCCTGCAATATCAGTATTCAATTTTTTTTCACCATCCATCTTTACCTTTAGCACTTACCTGACTTTTATAGACCCAAGAATATAGTCTATTACTTTGTCAGCATTTATTCCTTCTGCCTGCGCCCTGTAAGTGAGAATCAGCCGGTGTCTTAAAACATCATGCGCAACTCTCTTGACATCTGCAGGCAAGACAAAATCCCTTCCCTGCAAAAGCGCCTCTGCTTTGGCAGAGATGAACAGCGCAATAGTCGCTCTTGGAGATGCCCCAAGCTCGATATATTCAGCATACTTAAAGTCTTTTGACCTTGTCATTTTAATAATCTCCATAATGTATTTCTTTATCTTGTTGTCAAGATAAATCATTCCAGTCAATTTCTGCATATGGATAATTTTTGCAGGATTAATTATTCTCCTTATCCTTATGTCTTCAAACCTTCTGAGAGTGACATTTTCCTCCATCATCCTTATCTCGTGTTCTTCTTCAGGATATCCAAAATTAATCTTGAAAATAAATCTGTCTATCTGCGCCTCTGGAAGAACATACACCCCCTCTGTTTCAAGAGGATTTTCATTTGCCATTACAAAAAAAGGGTTTGGCAGCTTGAAAGTTGTTTTTCCAATAGTAACTTGTTTTTCCTGCATTGCCTCAATTAAAGCAGACTGTGTTTTTGGAGGAGCCCTGTTAATTTCATCTGCAATGATAAAATTGGCAAAAATAGGGCCTTTTTCAATCTCAAACCCTTTCTTAGGGTCATAGATAGTGAGTCCGACAATATCTGTAGGAAGCAGGTCGACTGTAAACTGTATTCTTTTAGAAGTGCATCCTATGACTTTTGACAGAGTCTTTATAACAAGAGTTTTCGCTATTCCTGGCACTCCTTCAAGCAGCACATGGCCGTCGCATAAAAGGGCCCTTATAAGGGAATCTACAACATTTTCATGGCCGTAAAAAACATTGCCTACTTCT
>JALUUW010000018.1 GCA_027021195.1 Candidatus Pacearchaeota archaeon
GATTTCAGGAAATGACCGGAAGCGTTGTTGTAAGCTCTTTTTGGGCATTTGACTCTTTGTTTACTCCCCAGGACCATCCTGCAAGGGAAATGCATGATACCTTCTTCCTATCTAAAGTCGAATCAAAGCTTCCTGATAAAAAAATAGTGAATGCTGTTAAAACTTCTCATGAAAAAGGTATTGGGGGGAGCAAAGGATGGAATTATAAGTGGGATGAAAAGGAGGCAAAAAAGACTGTTTTAAGGACCCATACAACCTGCCTTTCAGCACATACACTCTCAAATTTAAACTTAAAAGATCTTCCTCAAAAGTTTTTTGCAATTGGGAAGGTCTTTAGAAATGAAACAGTTGACTGGAGCCATGGATTTGAGTTTTATCAGACAGAAGGAATTGTTGTGGATAAAAATGCAGATTTCAGGCACCTGCTCGGTTATTTAAATCAATTTTACAAAAAAATGGGATTTGAAAAAGTAAGATTTCGGCCTTCGTATTTTCCATATACTGAACCTTCAGTAGAAATAGAGGCATTTCATCCAGTAAAAAAAGTCTGGCTGGAGTTAGGGGGAGCAGGAATATTCAGGCCCGAAATAACAATCCCTCTTCTTGAAGAACCTGTTCCAGTTCTTGCATGGGGGCAGGGATTTGACAGAATAATTATTGACTATTATAAAATTAATGACTTAAGGGAGCTTTACAAAAATGATGTCAATCATTTAAGAAAAATCAGGTTTTGGATGAAATAAAATGGCAGTTGTAAATTTTAATAAACAGGCTTTTGAAAAAGAGATTGGAAAGCTTGATGAGAAGATGCTGGAGAAAATTGCAATGTTTGGAACTCCTGTAGAAGAAATTAATGATGAGGAGATTCAAATAGAAGTGTTTCCAAACCGCCCTGATTTGCTTTCTTATCATGGATTCAAGAGGTCTTTTTCTGCTTTTTTAGGGAAGCCTGGAAAAACAGGGATGAAAAAATACATATTAAATAAGCCTGAAAAAAACTGCAATGTTGTAATAGAATCTTCTGTAAGAAGCATCAGGCCGCATACTGCGTGTGCAATTGTTAAAAACCTCAAACTGAATGATGAAAAAATCAGGGAAATCATAGAGATTCAGGAAAAGCTGCATATGACTCTCGGCCGCAGGAGAAAAAAACTTGCAATCGGAATTTACCCTCTTGAAAAAATAAAACTGCCTATAACATATAAGGCCCTTGAGCCAGACAAAATAAAATTTATTCCTCTTGACTTTGAGAGGGAGATGTCAGGACTGGAGATTCTGCAGAAACATCCTGCTGGCCGCGAATATGCGCATCTTCTTGCAGGAAAGATAAAGTTTCCTATCTTCATTGATGCAAATAAAAATATTCTAAGCATGCCTCCGATAATAAACTCGCAGCTAACAGGAAAAGTTACTGAGGATACTCAAAGCGTATTTGTCGAATGCTCTGGCTTTGACCCTGACACATTAAAAAAATGCCTTAACATAATCATAACTTCTTTTGCAGATATGGGAGGGAAAATCTACCAGATGAAAATTACTTATTCTCATGGAAAAAATAAGAAGGAGATTACTCCAGACCTGACTCCTGAAAAAAGGGAAATTTCCCTTGAAAATGCAAATAAACTTTTAGGGCTTAATCTTTCTGAAAAAGAATTAAAAAAACTTTTAGAAAAAATGGGGCACTCATACAAAAAAGGAGTTGTTGAGATACCTGCATGGAGAACAGACATCCTTCATGAAGTTGACCTAATAGAAGATATTGCAATTGCATACGGATATGAAAATTTTGCTCCGGAAATTCCGGAAATTTCTACAATAGGGGGGGAAGATTCGCGAGAAGCATTCAAAAGAAAGATATCAGGGATTTTAACAGGGCTTGGGATGCTGGAGGTTTCAAACTACTTCTTAACAAAGAAGCAGGACCAGTTTAGTAAAATGGGAATTGCCGAAAAGAGCCTGAAATCAGGCAGGGATTTCATAGAAGTTGAAGAATCAAAAACAGACTATAAAATTTTAAGGAAAAACCTTTCACATTATTTGCTGAAAGTTTTTTCAGAAAACAGCGATGCCGAATATCCTCAGAAGATTTTTGAAACAGGAAAGGTCTTCGAGATTGGAAAGCAGCAGAATCTGATAAAAGAGCCCGAAAGGCTTGCAGCTGCAATGTCTCCAGGCAATTTTACAGAGTTGAAACAGATTTTGGAGTATTTTTTCAGGATGGCTGGCATAAAGGCTGAATTATCAGAGCCGGATTCAAAAGAATCCCCTATTCACTTTATCGACGGAAGAACTGCAAGGATAGATATTGAGGGAAAGCCAGTCGGGTTTATTGGGGAAATCCATCCAAGAATTCTGAAAAACTGGAAAATAAAAATGCCTGTTGCACTGTTTGAGATTGATATAGATGAGTTTATGAAAGACTAATATTGCAGCTGGAGCACCAAGCACTTTTTATCCGAAATAGCCTTTTCCGTTTGTTTCGAATTTATTGTCCCAATTCCTTTTTACAGCCTCGGTGACGCTCAGTATGTCTTTCTTTATCTCCTTCCAAAGCTCATAATTCTCCTTTATAAAATCAGCCTCTCCCTTTTCTGAGAAATCAGTATCAAGCTCAATAAGCCTTATCTCTGTTTTTGCAAGCTTTTTATATATCTTTATAAGCTTATTCTTTTCGTCCATGCTTATTGATTTTATAAACGAAAAAACAAACATTGGGGCATTTACAGGGTTTAAAATAACCTCGACAAACCTTAGGTAATTTGAAAACTTATCCGCCATAAATTTTCTTATCTCTCTGATCAGATGCTCTGTTTCAACTTCAGCAACTTTCTCTATCTGGAAATCCTCGTTGAGTTTTGAGAACTCCGGAAGCCCGTGTTTTTTTTGAAGCTTTTTATATTCTTTCTTCAAATCTTCCAGACAGGAATTTTTTTTGCCCATCCCTTAAAATAGGGACTATGTTTTATAAAAGTTTGTAATACTGATGGGCAAAGCCGAGGCTTTTTGAAGAATCCGTATTGGCTTAAAAGCCTCAGCTGAGATTTGAACTCAGGACCTTTACCTTACCAAGGTAACGCTCTAACCAAAACTGAGCTACTGAGGCATGATAAATAAATCAAAGAAGCATATAAAAAATTATTTGTGAAGAGCTATCTTTTCATCAGCTTTATAAAAACAAGAATAAGCAGGGCTATTAAAAATGCTATAGCCACAAATCCTGTTAAAAAAGAGGCTATCCAAAATAGATTGCCGAGAAATCCTGTCAGGGTTACATTATACAGGACAAGTGACAAAACAAACAAGATTATTGACAAAATAAGATTCCTCACAACTGACTGGAACTTTTTGGAAGAATACTTTCTCTCATCTTTTGAAACCGCTTTTTCGACAGCTTTTTTTTCTGCTCTGGTAGTCGCTTTTTTCACTTTCTTAGCGGCTTTTTTTGCTGTTTTCTTTTTTGCTGTTTTCTTTCTTGCCATATTAACTTCTATATAAGTAATTATGTATTTTTAAAGATTGCTCTTGTTTTTTTCATGCGCAAAATCCTCTTCGTTTAAAAGCCACTCTAATTTGACTGCTTCTCCTGTTAAGAACTGGGCATTTTTGTAAATCTGATTAAGCCAGGCAGTGTAAAGCCTTGAGAATTCTGCAAAGTCTCTTTTCTCGTACATCTGAAGATTATTGTTTTCAATTATAAATAAAGCTCCAATTGCAAAGAACATTATAATAAGCATTAATGCCTTCATTTTATTTGTAAGACAAATTAAATAACAGAGGGCCTTCTTCAGCTCCTTCTTCAGGCTTCCAGTCCATCTGTATTGCATTAGCCGTTATGTCTTTTATATTGCTGAAAACAGTGCCAAGCCATGAAAAATAAAGCTTGGTTGCTTTCATAAGTCCTGGAACTGTTTTAATATCAATATCTCTTCCTTTTAAAGTCACGCTAAAACTGAGGTAAGTAAAAATTATTAGGGCTATCAGAAATATTGCAAATAATTTGTGCTTCAGCCTTTTTATTTCTATTAGTATCCATATTGCTATTACTAAAACAGAAATAATTATGAGAGTAATGCCAATCGCCATTTCTTTCAAAAGAAGGAGAAATATAAAAATGTTTCGGGGAACAATTGAGGAATAGCCCTGCCAGGATTCGAACCTGGGTCACGAGATCCAGAGTCTCGCATACTTGACCGCTGTACTACAGGGCTATAATATCTCCTATTAAAAAGGGTATTAAAATCTTACTGAATTTTATTAATTATAAAATGAAGGATTTTAGATGAATTGATAACCGAGGCTCATAAAAATTTATAAACTTCTTTCCTGACCTTTAATAGATGCCCCGATAGTCTAGAGGCCAAGGATTCCACCCTCTCAAATTAAGAAAGAAAGAGGGGTGATTTAATCTCGAAGAGAGAAAAGGTCTATGCATCTCAATGCAACCGCTCTTTGGAGAACGGTGGCGACCCGGGTTCGAATCCCGGTCGGGGCGTAAATGGGGCTTACAGCCCCATATTCTCCTTTGGATTTGAACAAATCATTTTAAAAAGATATTCAAGCAGGAAAGTGCGCGGTAAAATTTAGGCAGGGCCATCTCTGATATTCCCCATCTTCCAACATAACTCTTATCAACCATCAAATATCTTCTCCTCAATAAAAAATAAAAAACTTCTTAAAACTTAAATAGCAAATTTCTTTATTATTAAGAAAGCATTTTATAATGTTATTCTCTTTTTGCCTCATTATTAAATATCCAAAATGTGAAAATAATGGCACTGGAAGAATCTTTAACAAAGATAAGAGAATTTTTATTGGAAAGATACAAAGGCAACCTTGCAGGAATTTTATTATTTGGAACTGCAAATACTGGAGAGTTTAAGGAGGGGATGTCAGATATTGATACAATGATTTTCCTAAAGGAACAGGGAGGATTAAATATAGATGGGGAAATTAAATTTTTGTGCAATGCATTAAAATCAGAGAGATTTTCTATACAATATTTATTTAGTTTAAGAAGCGTTATTTATTATATCGAGGAAAGAGGAAGTTTTTCAACATACATTACAATAGTCTCCAAAGATGGTTCTAGAACCCTGTATTCAACTCCTGAATTTGAAAAAGTAAGAGAGCAATTAAGAAAAACCCCTCCTTCTAAGAAGGATATTAAGAGATTTATAGAAAAAAAAGATGAATTTGAATTAAAGGGGTATTTTAAAGAAATAAGCAATTTTGAACTGACAAAAGCGTTATTTTCCCATATCAGAAGAAAGCTGCAGATTATGAATTATTTCAAAAATAACGAGCTTATATTTGATTACAAAAAATGCATAAACAATCTTAAACTTCCTGCTGATAAAATAAGAGAAATAGAGCATCTTTATGAAAAATACTCTGGAAGGAAATCTCTGACAGAATCAGAAACCGAAAAATACTACAGGCTGGCAAAAGAATTTACAGGTAAAATAATAGATTAGTTTTTTAACCCAATACTTTAAAAACCCAGATTATCATCAGATTACATAGTAAATCAATAAAACTAAGAAAATCGGATTATCGGTAAGTCCTTGAGCGCGTCTCTAAAGGGCTTGTGGCTCAAGATTGGTTTCTTGAATATCTATTATTAAAATGAAAAACTTTGAAAAGCTCGGATTGGGCAAAGATATATTGAATGTGCTGGATGAGATGGGTTTTAGAGAGCCGACAGAAATTCAGGAGAGAACAATTCCCCTGGCTTTGGCTGGAAAAGACATTATTGGAGGATCTGCTACCGGGAGCGGAAAAACTTTAGCATTTTCATCAGGCATTATTGAGAATCTAAAGCCCAACGGGAAAGTTCAGGCATTAATTCTTACACCAACAAGAGAGCTTGCAGAACAGGTTGCAAAATCAATCACTCATTTTTCGAGGAGCAAGAATTTCAATGCTTTGGCAGTTTACGGAGGGGTTGATATTCATCCGCAAATAAGAAGAATCTCATCTGCAGACATTGTTGTCGGGACTCCAGGGAGAATCTTAGACCATTTAAACAGAAGAACATTGGAGCTTAATTATGTTAAATTTCTTGTGCTTGATGAAGTTGACAGAATGTTTGACATGGGCTTTTACAGAGATGTTGAGAAAATAATTCAAAACTGCCCTGAAAACAGGCAGACAATGCTTTTCTCTGCTACCCTCTCTGCAGATGTAGAGCACTTAGCTAAGAAATACACTAAAAATGCAGAAAGGATTTCAGTCAAGTCTTATATTGACCATTCAAAACTAAAACAGGTATATTATAATGTTCCTGCAAACCTGAAATTCTCACTGCTTGCTCACTTATTGAGAAAAGAAAAATCTAATTTAGTAATGGTATTTTGCAGCACAAGAAAAAATGTTGATTTTGTTACAGGTAACTTCAGAAAATTGGGAATTAATGCAAAAGCAATCCATGGAGGAATGGTCCAGAGTAAGAGGCTTAAGGTACTAAAAGAATTTCACGGAAAAGGAGTCAATGTATTAGTCTGTACAGATGTTGCGGCAAGAGGGCTGGACATTAAGAATGTAACCCACGTGTATAACTATGACCTCCCTGGAGACAGTGAAAGCTATATTCACAGAATTGGAAGAACAGCCAGAGCAGGAGAGGAAGGAATAGCCATTAATATTTTAGCTGAAGGGGATTACAATAACTTCAGCAATGTTCTGAAAAATGAATCTATAAAAATAGAGCAAAAAGACCTTCCTAAAATTGAGAGGGTTTTTATCCAAAGAAACAAGAGAGTTTTTAAGAAAAAAGGGCAAACAGGAAAATTCTCTACAGGCACAAATAACAGATACAGAAAGAAGAGGCATTCTTTTTCTGGAAGAAGAAATAAAAATTATGGAATAATGGCAATAGCGCGTTAAAGCCAGTCCACCTGATAATCAGATAGTTATGGCTGCAAAACCGGCAACATTAAATTTAAATAACGGCAATGTTCTTCTCTTGCTATGGAAAACAAAATAGCAGTATTTATAGTAATATTATTGCTGTTTGTTGGAATTGGAGTGTATAAAATGACGGGAGATGCTGTTAAATCAGAGGATTCAGAAAATGCAAAAGTCCTTCTTAAAACAAACCTTGGAGACATAACTCTTGAATTATACACCAAAGATATGCCAATTACAGCAGGAAATTTTGAGAAACTTGTCAAAGAAGGATTTTATGACGGAGTCATATTTCACAGAGTCATTGATGGTTTTATGATTCAGGGAGGAGATCCGACAGGAACAGGAAGAGGAGGGCCTGGCTATACCATAAAAGATGAATTTACAAATTCTGAACTGGACAAAAACAGCAGAGGGACAATAGCAATGGCAAATGCAGGCCCTGATACAGGTGGAAGCCAGTTTTTCATTAATCTTGCAGATAACAGCTACCTTGACGGCAGGCATCCTGTTTTTGGCAGAGTCATAGATGGAATGGATGTTGTTGATAAGATAGGAAAAGTTAAAACAGACGGGAGTGACAGGCCTTTAGAAGAAATAAAGATTATCAAAGCTGAAGTTATTCAGTAAAGCTACACCTAAATCCCTGCCAATCTTTAATCTATTGGCAATGAGCAGACCACATTATAGCTAAAAAATGGAACCTTAAAGAGATTTGCTAAGTCAAATAACAACGAAATCTACGCGAATTCTTATTTTATACGGGGCTATCTCTCCTGCCTTTTTCATCCTAAGAATCTTTATTCTCCTCCCTGAATTTTTAGCCTCCTGCTTTATCTTTTCAACAATCAAATCCTCTTCTCCGATTCTGCAGAAATCATAATAATAGATTCTTGTTCCGTTCTTTCCCCCTTTTGAAAGGGCAAATGCCTCTTTAAGGAAAGTATCTTTTAATTGAGGGCGCGGCATTACAATCACATCCATCTTAATTTTTTCCTCTGAAAGTCTTTTTGCAATTCTCTTAATATCCCCTGGAATAAGAGCAACTTTGCCTTCAAGGTTATTAATCTCAATGTTCAGCTTTGCATATTTGTTTGCCTCTCTGTTTATTTCGTTTGAGAAGACTTTTTTTGCTTTGGAATTCTTTGCAATAACAATTGAGAATGGGGCAACTCCGGCAAACATAACCAAAACTATGTCATCCCTTTTTATCATTGAAGCAATCTCCTTTCTTTCATTGCTCAGCCTTGGAGAGAAATAGGTTGTATCCACATTAAATCTGAAAATGCAGTTATTCTCCCTGTACAAAACCTCTTTTGTCCTTTCTCCAGCAATATGCATTGTGGAAATTTTTCTAAGCCTTCCTTTAATCTTTCCTTTTTTCTCAAGCACGGTCTTTATCTGCTTTTGCTCTTTCATAAGTTTTTCAGCGAACTTTTTTTTGTCTTTTTGCTTAAACCCTTCAGGGAAATTAACAATTGCTATGCTCCCTAAAACATCAAATGCCCTTGGATTTCTCTTTTCCATTAAAAGAAGAGATCGGGGGAATTATTAAAAGTTGTGGAAGCATTAGGAAGATTTATAAAAATCCAATCCATAAAAAGAGCATGCAAAAGAGAAAGATGATGTCTGCGTTTTTCTTTGGATTATTTTTTGTTAATCTTGTAAGCGCCTCTTATTATGGAAGCTTCTCATTAAGCTCTTTTCTGGACAGCATTGACCAATCAACAATGATTTTAGGGGCAATATTCCTAATCTCCTTTGCCTTCATCAACTTTTCTGCATCAAAATATTTCAAAGACAACAAGCCTGTCTCTGCAGTTGTATCATTTGTCTTCTCATTGCTTATAACTTACTGGGTAAACAAAAATGGCTTTGATATTGAAGGCTTTGTTTATGAGCTCGGATTTTCTGGAGACTTTTTATATTCACTATTGCCAATCATTCTTCTTATTGGAGCAGGATACTTAATCTGGAAAATAGGTTTTTCAAATTTTCTTCTGGTAGCAGGAGTATTAATTGGAAGTGCAGGGTTTCTTGAAATAGTCTATGCATCATGGACAGCAATTTTTATTGGAGCCTTTCTTGTTATTGCAGGTATTCTCTGGAAATGGGAAGCCAGAGAAATTAATATGAAATGGGGTGAGAAAAAAGACAGGCTGGAATATAGGAGAATGAAAAAAAGAAAATAGTTGGTAGGTTATAATTCTGAAAATTAGTCAAAACCAGGCATCCAGGCCTTTTTGTTTTGCTTTTTCCTGAATCTCTCTTAATTTTTCAAGCTGTTTTTCAACTCTCTCTTTAGAAAAGTCATGCTCCTCAACAAGAATTCTTTTTATTTTTTCCTCATTAATTTTTTCAAACTTAATCTCAGCATCCTCAACTTTCGGCTTGTGAAACATCTCAAAAATCTCTCTCCAGTCAAACCTGTCCTGCTCAGAAAGACTCATAAGCTTCTCTTCAACGCTTTTGAAGATTAGCACAGGCTGTTTGTAGCGCCTCACTATTTCAAGGGCTTTTTTCTGTCCAATTCCTGGAATTCCTTTAGGATTGTAATCTGTCCCTACAAGGATTCCGAGGCAAATCAACTGGTCAAGGCCTATTTCCAAAACATCCAGAACCCTCTCAAGATCTATAAGCTCTGGCTTTATTTCAACCCATCCTGAAAAAGTCTTTCTTCTTCTTGCTAAAGTAAGGTTTTGTATAAGCCTTGGGGCTCCAAAAAGCAGGCTGTCATAATCCTGGCTTGCGCTTGCATAAATGCTTTCATTATGCCTGCAAAGATATGCTGCCTCTGCCTCTCCTTCGCTTGGAGCCTGAATAACAGCAATCCCCATTGCCATTAAAAGCTCCATGCTTTCCTGAATCATCTCACTGTCAAGCTTTGCAAGCTGGCTGCTGTATCTCCTCATTGCCTCTAAATCAGACTCCTGTCTTGCTTTTTTATATCTTTCTTCTGCAAGCTCCTTTATTCCTGCCCTTTTTTCATGAGTTTTCCACTTCAGTTCAGGAGGCTCGCCATCAAAAACATAAACAAGCTTTATCCCCTCTGCAAGAAGATTTATATTTCTGTAGAAAATCCCTGAGAGGTGGCTTGTTACTCTTTTCCTGCTGTCCATTAAAGGCGTTCCGTCAGGCTGCCTTATAGTGGAAAGAAACTGATAAAGAGTATTAAATGCATCAACACAAATTGTTTTTCCTTTCAGGTCTGAAAGCTCTATTTCCTTTCTGGGAATAATATCCCTTATGTTTAATCCCATGAATAATAATGTAAAGAGAAATATAAAAAATTATTCTTTATATGAATTGACTATTTTCTTTGCTTCAAGGACTTTTTTTGTAAAATCTCCCTTAGTGTCTGAAAATCCTCCATAAGTTTCTAACAATCTCTTTTTGTCTTCTGGAGTTAAGTTTCCTTTTTTAACATAATTCCCTATTTCTCTTAAAAAAAGTCCTGCAGTATGGTATCTTGCTAATTCCTTCTGCTCAATCATCCACTTAGCATCCCCAATTATCTGAGATATGTCGCTTCTGTCCATATTTTTCAAAGCTCTTCTGGCAGCAGCCCTCTCTTCCGGTGTTGCCAGTTTCCATTCTCGGCCTATGCCATCTCTCCCGTCATCATACTCTCTGTCCATAATGTAACCACTAATAAAGAGTATATAAATCTTGCTATTCCAGGCCCTTATGGAATATTTATAAAATCAGGTTAGCCTTAAAGTGCATGAAACAAGAAAACAGATTAGAAAAAGAAATTAAGAGATTTGACTGGAAAGAGTGGACGCCTTTTATCGGAATATACTTTGCTCTAAGAAATATTTCAAAAGGATAAGAATCCTCTTTTTCATAAGTTATCAGAGGCGCTGGCTGTTGCTTCCCTAATTATCTCTGGCGGAATTCCTTTTTCCCTTAAAGTCTTCTCTGCGCTTTGTATACACCTTTCCAGATATGCTCCGCAAATCCTGACCAATTCATATCCGCTTGCCTTGCAATAGAATTCTTCCCAGCTTGAATCATCTGCAAAAGATGTTTCAATAATCTCAGTGCAACTCCTCTTTATACCTGAGATATTATCAAGAATTCCTGTCAGATACTCTCTCCTATGTTCAGAAATGTTTTTCTGCAATTCAGCTTCTATAGAATCTGCATCAATTATTGCTGTTAATACTTTCATTGTAAAATGTTTTTATTTAGGACAAAAAACATCAATTTCTCTTCTTAATTCTTCTAAATTTTTTAACTGTTCCTGATTCCTCTTAAGCCCTCCTGATAAACAGAGAGTTGCTTCATCACCTTCCCATTCGATTTCCTTTTGATTTCCATACCCGCATTCTTCTGCATAGCATCTGAGAATCTTCTTATCGCCATACACTTCTCTTCGTACCTTCTTTCCATCTCTAAACACTTCGCAATATTCTTCCACCATATTGCCACTACATAGTTACAGTATTTAAACTTTTCTAAAGCCTTTTTTCTCCCTTTACAGCTGTAGGAGCCTCTCCGCCATGCCAGGTAAATCTCGGCCTTACCCTCATAGGATAGATTCTTTCTGAATTATCATCAAGAATTATTGCCGACCCCTTCAGCGCAGGAAGGTCATCCATATATTTTTTAATGCTTTCAAGGAGATAGCTCTGCATAATGTAATTCAAAGCTTCAAGATCCGGCTGGCTGGTAACTCTGTGCGCCATGACAATATCTGACTGAGTCATTACATCTCTATGAATCTGTCCTGGCTGCTGCGTGGCAAGAACAAGCGAGATTCCTGGTTGCCTTCCTTCTCTGAGCAACTGGACAAGCGCATCTGTTGCAATTGTTTTTCCATTCAAAGGAAGAAATTCGTGAGCCTCATCTATGAACATCCAGACAAGAGGGTTCTCCTTTTTTTCATTCAGAGATAGAAAATCAAGGTTTTTTGATACAGATTCAATTTCTTCTTTCTTTCTTGCATCCATTCTCTGATTAAAAATCTTTTTTGACACTAAGCTTATAACAAGGGCCCTTACATTAAATGCTCCTACAGAATTATAAACACTCAAATCCAGGACTGATGTTTTTCCTGCATTAACAAGATCATTTACTCTTGTTGCATCTTCACTGCCTCTTGCAAATATTCCCCATGAATCAGCAGCCTCAAACATTCCTATTGCGGCATTTTTAACATCTCTTGAAGTTTTGTCATCACTCTCAATCATATTTATTATATCTTTAATCCCAAAGCTGCTTTTTTTCTTTAGTTCGCTGATCGTCCTTTCAATAATAATTGATACAGGATTTATCATATCAAGTCCGAAGGTGATAATCCAGTCCTCAGGATTGAGTTCTGCAACATCCAGTGCGAATTTCTCGTCAGCAGGAATTCCTTTTTCAAGATATTCTTCATAATGTCCGAACGGAACAAAAACTTTCACAGGAAGATTTTTTGAATTTAGCTTCCATTCCCGAAGAAGCTCTTTATCTTTTTCATTGGAGAATTTCATTGTCCAGTAAATCCCCATTGTATCAAAAATAATTGATGCAATATTCTGGCTTATGTCTTTTGGAAGATTTGAAAGTTCTTCTGCTATCACTCCAAGCGTATAGCTTTTTCCAGACCCTCTTTTTCCAGCCACCAGAATAACATGGCTCTTTGCAACATCCATAAAAATATTGTTGCTTAAAGAAGTATAATGCCCCATCCTCACATACCCTTTCCCTACAAAAACAAGGCCATTTTTTCCAAGTGCTTTTTTGTCAGATTCATCTCTCCCGATTATTATGTCATAAGGCATGATTAAAAAGAGGCAAAGATGTTTTTAATTGTTTTGCAATTTAAGGGAATTTATATTTAAATCATCTCAAAATAAGGATAAATGCCATGAAATTTGATAATCTCATCGACCATGGAAAAATAACTTAAGAGATAGATGGCATATTAAAGACTATCCTGCAACAGAGATGAGAGAAACACCCTTCTTTCCACCTTCTTCATTAATTGAATGCATTTAAGCATAGCACAGCCTTTCTCTTCCTTCAAAAAGGTAATTAAAGAGATGGCTAAGTCTTATTTAAAGCAGTCTTTTGAGAAAAGTAATCTTTTAAAACTCAAATTCTTTTTAAGAACATGGATAAAAGCAAAAAAGCCTTTTCACCAGTAATTACCACTCTCATAATAATTTCTGTCTCTCTTCTCTCAATAGGGTTCGTATGGATTGTGGTAAAAAATATTGTGCAGGATGGAGCAGAGAATGTTTCCCTGAACAAACTTGTTCTTAGTGCAAAAATAGAGAAAATAAGCCTCAACGGCACTTCAAATGAGGTGAAAATGACTCTAAAGAGGAATTCAGGAAGAGGGGATGTGAAAGGAGTAAAGTTCATTTTCAGCGATGGAATGAATACAGAGGTTATAGAAATGGATGCGGGCTTAAAAGAGCTTGAGAGAAAGGATTTTGAAATTCGGCTTGAAGAGCTGAATGTTTCTGGTTTGGAAGTTGTTTCAGTTGCACTTGTCTCGGAATCAGATTCAGGAGAAGAGATTGTCGGGGAAGTGGAATTTGTGGAGGTGAATAAAAATAAGAGCCCTGAAAATGCAGAGACAAATGGGGAAGGAGCCTCTCTTTACGAGCTTGGACCTGGAGATTATAATTTCTCCTTGCTTCATGAGGGGAGAATAAGGAGATACAAAGTCCATGTTCCAGAGTCTTATGACATGAATAAGGAGACTCCTTTAATAATAGCCTTTCATGGCGGAGGTGGAAATGCAGATTCTGCTGTCGATTATTTTGAATTAAACAGCAAGTCTGACGAGGAGGGATTCATAATAGCCTATCCTGAGGGAACAGGAAACAGCTTTGGAGGAAAGCTCTTTGCATCTTGGAATCCAGGAGAGTGCTGCGGAACCGATGGAGTTAATGATACAGGATTTATTTCAGAGATGCTTGAAAAATTGCAGGAAAAATTCAATATAGACGAAAATAGGATTTTCTTAACAGGCGCTTCTAATGGAGCACAGATGGCCTATCGCGTCGCATGCGACATGCCTGATAAAATTGCTGCAATTGCTCCAGCACTCTCTCTTTTGCCTCTGGAAGAATGCAATGCTTCAAAGCCTTTTCCAGTAATGCACTTTGAGGGGACAGAAGATAATTGCAGCCCTTATGAAGGCGGAGAGGTTTGCGGAGTATGCCTTCAGAAATTCTTCCGAAGTATAGGGATTAGAATAAAGTCTTATGCGTGGAAATGTCCTGCTGTTCTGGATTTTATTGAGGACCTTAGAAAGATGAACGGATGCTCAAATCAGACAGAGATAACCTACAGCAACGGAAATGCCATATGCATAACTTATAAGGAATGCCTTGATAATGCAGATGTAACTTTATGCACTATAAACGGGCTTGGGCACTCATGGCCTGGAAAAAAGACTTATGAGATAGATGCCTGCAGAACCAGGCCAAATGGCTATGTATGCAGAAGATGGAAAGAGGCCATAGGGCCTTTAGACAGCGATATAATTGCAAATGACGCTATCTGGGAGTTTTTTAAGAAACATCCTTTGAATTAGTTTCATTAATGCTTTTTCAAATAAGCAATCTCTTCTTCATCAAGCTTTAGCTCTTTTTGTATCTTCTGATTGCTTTTTATTATCTGCCTTATTATTGGAAATTCAGCCATTGCTCGCTTTTCCCCAATATGAACATATTTGGCGTATTTCATGGCTATTGATTTTTTCTTTGCTGTTCTCTGGTTATTGAGCCATATCTTCAGAATTCTTGACGGCTTTCTGTAGCTTGTAAAATTCCCTCTTGAGATTATAGAAGGATTTTTTGAAGCTGAAATTCCGTAACTCAATAAGATGTTTTCATAAACCAGAAATCTCCAGTATTGTTGCTTGTAAATTCTTCCTTTGAAAATATCTACTCTGCTCAGTAAATCATAGGCTTTTGCAAGCTCTTCTCCCTTGTACTCGAGAGGAATGTTTTCCTCTATCCATAAGATTATCTCGTCTATCGGCATGTTTACTGAATCAAAAACTCTTAAAGTATCATTCACAGGATTTCCTTTAAAAACTGCTCTTAGTGCATTGAATATGTCTATTTCCTTGTTTCTTTCATCAAAAGAGATTTTGCTAATCTCAGATTTCTCTATCCCGGCAGCTGTCTGCAGGTCATTTACTGCTGCTCTCAAATCCCCTTTCGCATTAATTGCAATTCTTGTTAGAACATCATTTTCAATGAATTTGTTTTCTTTTTTTAATATACCAATAAGAATGCTCTTTATTGTCTTGTAGTCAATCTCCTTCAATTGAACAAGCTCTGACTTCTTTCTTAGTGGAGCGAGTTTTTTCTGCCAGACATCATTTGCAGTTATAATTATAGGGTAGTTTGACAGCTCTATCAGCCTCAGTAATTCAGAAATCCCTCCCCTGTCCTCAAATCCAGAGATTCCGTCAGCCTCATCAACAAGAATTATTTTTCCTTTTTTAACCAATGGCTGCTGCTCAAGCGCAGGCTTTAGAACTTCATCAAGCTTGTTTTTTCCCCTAAAATCAGAAGCATTCAGCTCAAATATTTCTGCTCCTGATTCATTTGCAGCAACATGTGCAAGAGTTGTTTTTCCTGTTCCAGGAGGGCCGTGAAGAATTATTGCTTTTTTTCTGGAAGGGAAGTTTCTCAAAAATTCCATAACTTTCCCAACTGCGGGACTCTGGCCTTTAACTTCATCAAAAATTTTAGGCCTGTGTTTTTCAGTCCATGGCATTTTAATAATGAGTTGCTTTATTTATCAGGCAAAACGTCTTGAATAAACAGATTCATTTCCCCAATCCTGCAAGCACAAATCCTGCAAGAAGAGATTCAAGCTGTATGAAAGGGTCTGATCCTTCAACAATTCTGAATTCAACCTCTCCTGTTTTTTCTGTCAGCCTGACTTTTATCTCTGGCTCTACAGGAAGGTTCCAGATTTCCTTCTGGATTGCCTTAATTACATCCTGCCCTGAGATGCTCTCTTTAAGCATAATATCAAGAAGTTTTTCCCTTGACTTTTGGAAATCACCTGAAAGTGCATAATCAAGAACAACCCTGATGTCTTTTGGCCTTGTATTTGAGATTATTGTTGAAACAAGCTCAGAAGTTATTGAAGGAGAGATTGAGGCTGTTGACTGAAGTATGTTGATGCATCTTCTGCAGTCCCCCTCGCTTGCTTCATACAATGTTTCTATTGAGTCAGGGGCGATTGTCAGATCTTCATTCTCCGCAATTCTGTAAATCACTCTCTCAATATCTTTTCTTTCAAGAAGCTTAAATCTTAGAATGACACATCTTGATTGAATCGGGTCTATAATCTTGCTCGAGTAGTTGCATGACAGGATAAACCTGCATGTTGATGAATAATTCTCCATGGTCCTTCTTAGCGCCTGCTGAGCCTCTGGAGTGAGAGCATCAGCTTCATCAAGAAATATGACTTTGAATGGCACGTTTCCAAGTGATTTTGTCCTTGCAAAATTCTTGACTTTTTCCCTTACAATATTAATCCCTCTTTCATCACTGGCATTTAGTTCAAGATAGTTATCTTTCCAGCTTTTCCCGTACAAACTTTTTACAATTATTAGCGCCAGAGTGGACTTTCCTGTCCCTGCAGGCCCTGCAAAAAGCAGATGAGGGATGTTCATTGAATTTGTCAGGGATTCAACTCTTTTTACAATGCCGTCTTGCCCTACAACTTCAGAGAATTGAGAAGGCCTGAATTTCTCAGTCCAGATTTCGCTTGCCATACAATACTAGATTACAAATTGCTTATAAATATTTTGATGCTTGATTATGATTGCCGGCATTTTAAATCTCAGAATTTGCCTTTAAAATCCCCTTTATTTCATCAATAATGGCTCCCTTTTTCCCTGATATGATTTTCTCTATTTTTCCTATTTTTGAATCATTTGCCCCCAACAATTCCGCCTTTTTCCTTAATTCCCTGTTTTTATCTCTAAGATTTTTAGAAAAATCAGACAATCTCCCATACTCTGCTCCTAATTTTTCATACTCGCTTTCCAGCTTCATAACCCTTGCTCTTTCCATTTCTGTTTCCTTCTTTCCCTCTTCTAACTCTTTTTCAAGGGATTTATGCTCTTTAGAATAAGAATCAGTTATCCTTTCAACAACACCTATAACCTCATCTCCTGTTAATACAAGCTCTCCCAGATAATGGCCTAAACTGATAAATTTTCTGTAGTCCTCAGGAAGCTCCTGCAGCTCTTTCAGGGAAAGTCCCTTAATTTTTGCCGAGAGGCTTATGTATTCATCAAAAATATCTGCAATCTCTTCCAAATCATAATCCATGTTACCTTTATTAAGGGCTTCTTTTTATAGATTGTTATCATAAAAAATATATTTAAAATCACTTGCTTCTGGCTCTTCTTACTTTCCTCTTGTGCTTTTCTTTTCTTAGCCTTTTACGCTGCCATTTCCAGCGCATCTGCCTTTTTTTCTTCCACCTTCTTGATGAGCGTTTCATAGTAAAAATTTAGAGAAAATGGTTTTTAAAGGTTGTTGTTTTATGGATTGTCTGACAAAATCAGATTAAAGGGTGATTTTAAATACTTTTATGTTTTGTTTACACTATGAAAGAAAAAAGCATTCATAAATTTGACAAGCCTTCTGTGAGTGTTGATATAGTCATATTTACTATTCAGGATAATGAGCTTAAAGTCCTTCTTGTTAATAGAGGCATTGAGCCGTTTAAGGGGAAATGGGCAATTCCGGGAGGGTTTGTAAGGATTGGTGAGTCTCTGGAAGATGCTGCAATGCGCGAGCTGGAGGAAGAAACAGGAGTTAAGGATGTCTATCTTGGGCAGCTATACACTTTTGGCAATCCAAAGCGTGACCCAAGAGGAAGAGTAATAACTGTAACTTATATGGCTCTTGTAAACTCTGACAGGATTAAGCTTCATGCAGCAAGCGATGCTTCAGAGGCAGAGTGGTTTTCAGTAAGAAAGCTTCCATCTCTGGCCTTTGACCATAGAAAAATCCTTGATTATGCCCTTAAGAGGCTTAAATGGAAATTTGAATACACTACTGTCGCATTTTCACTTCTTCCTAAAAAATTTCCAATCAGCCATGTTCAGAGAATCTATGAGATAGTTTTTAATAAAAAATTTGACAAAAGAAACTTCAAGAAAAAACTGCTCTCTCTGAATATTCTGAAAGAAGAAGGAATAAAAAAAGATGTTTCTCACAGGCCCCCTATGCTCTATTCATTAAAGAAGAATATAGGGGAAATTGTTGAGATATTGTAGTCATCTCCTCTTTTCAACATTCCTTTTCTTGCAGTATTCTTCCACAGGGCATCTGCTGCACCATGGAGAAATCGGGTGGCATATTGTTTGCCCGAACTGGACAAAGATAGCATTGAATTCGTTCCAGTATTTTTTTGGAAGTATTTTTTCCAGTTCAGCTTCTGTCTGCTCAGGAGTTTTAGTCTTAATCCATCCCAACCTGTTAGGAATTCTGTGACAGTGGGTGTCAATAGGAAGAACATTTTTATTAAAAGCAAAAGCCAGGACAATATTCGCTGTTTTCGGGCCAATGCCTTTTATGCTCAAAAGCTCCTCTTTTGTTTCAGGGACTTTTCTGTTGAATCTTTCCAAAATTTCCTTTGAAACATGCTTCAAGGTTCTGGCTTTTTTCTTGTAATGCCCAGAAGAAAAAATTAATTTTTCAAGCCTTTTTACAGGAAGCCTTACAATCTTTTCAGGAGTGTCTGCAACAGCAAAGAGCTTTTTTGAAGCTGTTTCAGTGTTTTTGTCCTGGGTTCTTAAGCTTAGCAGGCAGGAAATTAAAATCTTAAATGCATCAGGCTTTTTCCTCATACGATTTAGAGTTGTTTTTTCATTTGATGGATACTCTTTAATGAGAATCTTCATGGTCTTTTCTATGTTTTTTGGTTTTCGCATATATTTTGCAGGAGATAAATGCTTATAAATTTTAATTATTCTTGAAATTCATGGCAGAGAATTAATTGCCTGATTCTTTCAATTCCCCCAGACAATCTTTCTTATTTTCTCAACAGATTGAGGGTTGACAAGGGTCATCAGGCCTTTCGGCTCTTCTTTATTGAGAATGTTTTTTAAAATTCTCCTCATTATTTTTCCTGAACGTGTTTTTGGAAGATCTTCAACAAAATATACTCTTGCAGGCCTTGATGTCGGCCCTAACTTTTTATCAACATGCTTTTTGATTTGTTTTTCCAAATCAGCGGCATTGTCTACAGGCTCTTTGGACTTTAACACAACAAAAGCAACAGGAACCTGCCCCCTAATTTTGTCAGGAATCGGAACAACTGCAGACTCATTTACAATCTTGCTGTCATCTATTGCATTTTCAAGTTCGGCTGTTGCCAGCCGGTGTCCTGCAACCTTCATCACATCATCTGTTCTTCCGGTTATCCTTAAAAGCCCTTTATACCAATAAGCCCCGTCACTCGTATCATAATATTTGTTGTTGAATTTCTTCCAATAGGTTTTTACATATTTCTTGTGATTTTTGTAAACTCCATGCAAAAGTCCTGGAGCAAAAGGGCTTTCCTGAACTAAAAATCCTGTTTTTCCTTTTTTCACTGGCTTTCCAGAATCATCAAGTATTAAGTGGCTTGTTCCTGGAAAACTCCTTCCTGCAACTGTGGGTATGAATGGGCCAATTCCAGGAAGAACATTAATCAAAGTCCCTCCTGTTTCTGTCTGCCACCAAGTGTCAATTATCGGGCATCTTCCCTTTCCTATATTCTTCAAATACCATTCCCACGCCTCTTCATCTATTGGCTCCCCAACACTTCCAAGTATTTTCAGGCTGTTTAATTTATGCTTTTTTACCCACTTTTCTCCTGCTTTCATGAACATCCTTATTGCTGTCGGAGCTGTGTAAAAAACACTTACATCGAACTCCTCGATTATTTTCCACCATCTGTCAGGTCTTGGGAAATCAGGAGTTCCTTCGTAGATTAGAGTTGTAGAGCCGTTTAACAAAGGCCCATAAGTGGCATATGTATGCCCGGTTATCCACCCGATGTCTGCAGTGCACCACATTACATCCTTATCTCTAAGATTAAAATTCCATTTTGTTGTCCAATAGGCCTGAGTTGCATATCCTCCAGTATCATGGATTATCCCTTTTGGTTTTCCTGTTGTTCCTGATGTATAAAGGATAAACATTATATCTTCTGAATTTACTGTCTGAGGATGGCAGTAATCAGGGGCATCTTTCATGAGTTTCTCAAATGAAAGGAATTTTCCAGAATACTTTCTGTTTTTATTAAGCCTTGAAACCATAACAACTTTTTTTACACGGGTTCCTTTTATTGCCTTTTTTGCTTTTTCAAACAGATCTTCTTTCTTGCCGCGCCTGTAATATCCGTCAGCAGATATCAGGACTTTTGCCTTCCCGTCTTTTAGTCTTGCTTTAAGGGCATCAGCTGAAAATGCTGAAAAAACAACGCTGTGTATTGCCCCTATCCTCGTGCAGGCAAGCATGGCTATTGACGCTTCAGGTATAAGCGGAAGATAAATTCCAACAACATCCCCTTTTTTTACTCCAAGGCTTTTAAGAACATTTGCAAACTTATTGACTTTTTTGTAGAGCTCCTTATAAGTCAGTTTCACAGGCTTTTCATCCAACGGTTCCGGGACCCATATAACTGCGTCCTTGTCTGCCCTGTCATCCAGATGCCTGTCAAGGCAGTTTACAGAAAAGTTTAGCTTTCCTCCCTTAAACCACCAGAAATAAGGCCTTTTCTCAACATAAGCATTTTTATCCTCCCACTTCTTTTCCCACAATAGCCCTGTTTCAGCAAGATTGGACCAGAATTTCACAGGGTCTTTTGCAGCCTCTTTGTATATCTCTTCTGAATTTACATAGGCAATTTCTTTCATAGCCTTAGACGGCCAATAAACTCCGGATTTCTTAACAATATATTTTTCAGGCATTTTACTTAAAACCGTTATCAATAAATCTCCTTTTTTCTTTAGTTCCTTTGTACCACAGCATTTTTGTGTATCCAGTATTGTCAATCTGGTATGGCTGTATGTCCAGAATTTTCAGCACCTCGCGGATTCTTCTTCTTGCTTTTTCCAGCTCGTGTCTTTTGCAAAGATATTCAATTTCCATAAAATAACCGAGATGTTTTACCTTGTTTATTTCAATAGAAAGCCGTTTGTCTTTTTTGTATTTGTAGGTTTCATTCTCCTTGATTTTTTTAATCCACTCCTCAAAGCCAAGATCCTCAAATAATGCCAGCAGATCTTTAACTTCTTCAGCCCCTTTCAGCTTAAATTCATATTCTTGCTTTACAACAATGTCCTTTGTCCACAGTTTTGTAAGCCATTTTTTGAAGTTAACTTCAAACTCGTCTTTCATAGCCCTGATTCTAAAGGCCTTTTTTGGATAAGCATTTCTCCTGAATCTTCCTTTAATTGCAAAATAATCATCTTCCTTTTTTCCACTTTTCTCAAATTTTGCTATCTTCTTAATTTTCTCTCTTAATGCAGGGACTTCAGAATCATCAAGCTTAACTTTTGTTTCAACTTCCAGCCACACCATTTTATCACACTCTTTTTCTTTTTCAGATGTGATAGAGGTATATTTTTTCATTTAAATAGTTTTTCTATGTAATGTTAAGCCAGCTTCATAATTGTGTATAAGTGCATAGTGCACAGGGGTTTATTGTGCACCGGCAGAGCCTCTTGTTGCATTATTATTCTAATTATCAGAATTGTCTATAAATACTGTTAACAACAAATCCGCGCTTTGCTTTATAAAATCCATGTCTGCTAACATATGCTGTTAAAAGAAGTTTTTGTGTTAGCAAAAAATTGGACAGAGAAACATGCAAGGTTGCGAAGTCTTTTAATGGCTGTTATATTCTCCTGACCAACAGGAAGGATTGATTTTTATGCAATGTTCTGTAGCTAAGGGAGGAAAAACCCAAAGTCGTTGGGACTATATTTTTCAAATAAGGGGATGGATTACAATAATATTTATAAAATCCTGATTAATACCTATTTACATGACATTATTATCAGAAGTAAAATATGAAACAAGCATAAGGGAACTGAAAGAGATATCTCCTAATTCGGTACTTTCGATGTTGAGAGATGTACAAGCTGATATCAGCAGAGTATATCCTTCTTTTGTAGATGCTGACTTAACAAAAGTTTTAGCAGTTATTGAAACAGGAAAATATGAAGTTAATGGAAAAGATATTTCAATCTGTATTGATTTATCATCTGCGAAAAGCGTTATTCATGCTTACAGAGAATCTTCTGAAGGGGGATGCCAATCCTGTGTAAAACTTGGAAGAGAGACTATTGATGCACAAGATGCAACATCAGGATTGTATTGTCAAGAATCTGACCCAGATTATGATGCTAATACAATAGGTGATAGACCTAGAGTCAGATATAAAGGATTTTCTCCAAAAGTAAGAAAGTATTATGATATGCCATGTAATGACTGGAAACCAAGATTTTCTCCAAAGCTCGAAGAGCTTATTGGTAAGGAACAATAAGGTGAGCCAGTCCCAAAATATTAATTCTCCAAACGATTGAAACTAACAGGCCTTATCCTGCTAAAAGGTAAAGCTTTATAATTAAAGATGTTTTATTAAAAATAAAAGAGGATGGCAAACATTTTCCTGTTTTTAGGGATTGCATTTTTACTGACTTTTTTGATAGGAAGAGTGCTTGAAAAAATAAGAGTTCCATGGATTTTTGCTGCTCTTCTGATAGGCTCTTTTTTGTCAGTATACAACCCATTTGAGCCAGTAACCTCTTCCCCTGCATTTGAATTTATGGCAACACTCGGAATGTATCTTCTCCTTTTTATTATCGGATTTGAGATAAATCTTAGAGAAATAAAAAAAAGCAGCAGATTTATACTCAAGGCAACGTTTTTCATTATTTTTCTTGAGGCGGTATTTGGCTCTTTGCTGATTCGTTTTGTTTTTGAGTATTCCTGGCTTGTTTCTTTTCTGATTGCACTATCTTTTGCGACTATTGGAGAGGCTATTCTTGTTCCAATCCTTGATGAATTTAAGATAATAAATACAAAACTTGGACAGAGCATAATCGGAATCGGGACTATTGATGATATAATAGAGATAATTCTCCTGATTCTGATAGGAGTCTTAATCGGCACAAAATCTTTTTCCTACTTCAATATTTTCATAACCTTCAGCATTATAGGAGTGCTGTTTCTTTTAGCAGTAGGATTCAGAAAACTGAAAGAGCATGAAGGAGAGTTTAAATTCCTGCCTATTGAGAATCTGTTCCTTCTTATTCTTTTTGTTTTGTTTTTGTTCCTCGGAATAGGAGAGTTTGCTCATGTCTCCCCAATAGCAGCCCTTCTTGCGGGAGTTGCCCTTAATACATTTATTCCTGACAGCAGGATGGGAAAAGTTAAAACAAGTGTAAAGACTTTTTGCTATGGGTTTTTTGTTCCAATATTCTTCCTGTGGATAGGCTCAGAAATGGACCTTAACTATCTTATTAAATCTCCCTTGCTTGTTTTTGCAATTGTGGCTGTTTCAAGCAGCGCCAAGATTCTTGGGAGCTACATTATTGGGAAAAAAGAACTTGGATCAAAAAAATCCATTCTTCTTGGAACAGGGCTCTCTGTAAGGTTCAGTACAGGAATAGTTATAATAAAAATACTGTTAGAAAATAATTTAATAACTACTGAGATTTATTCTGTTATTCTTGCATCAACAATAATATTTACCTTTCTTGTTCCTTTATTGTTCTCAAATCTCATTGTCAGATGGATGAAGAACCGAAAAGTATCACAAACCGGCAGATAAAAGATGTCTTGACAGGAGACCATCTTACAAATATGAAACCTAAAATGGAAAATAAAAAAGGGCTGACAGAAAAAGAGGCAGAAAGGCGTTTAAAAAAATACGGGAAAAACAAAATAACAAAAACACATAAAATAAATCCATGGAAAATACTCATATCGCAATTTACCTCTCCTTTAATAGCTCTCCTGATAGCAGTAGCTATTATTTCATGGGCAATAGGATTTCTTCCGGGAGAGGAATCAAAAATCATTGATACTTTCCTGATTTTATTGATAGTTTTTATCTCTGGAATCTCTGGATTTTTTCAGGAGTACAAATCCGAAAAAGCAATAGAAGAGCTGCAGAAAATGGCTGTCCCCAAGGCAAGAGTAATAAGGGAGGGCAAGGATAGAATAATTAATGCCGAGGATATAGTTGAGGGTGATTTAATAGTTCTTGAAGAAGGAGAGATGATTCCTGCAGATGCAAAAGTTATTAAAAGCTTTGGTTTGATGGTTGACGAGTCAGCTCTAACAGGAGAATCAAAACCTGTTAGAAAAGACACATCAGACTACGTGTTTATGAATACTTTTGTAAATACAGGAAGCGCAAGGGCTTTTGTTACAAAAACAGGGATGCAAACAAAAATAGGCAATATAGCGGGAAAGCTTCAATCAATAAAAGAGGAAAAAACACCTTTTCAAAAAGAACTCTCAATATTAAGCAAAAAGGTCTTCTGGACAATACTTGCAGTGGCTTTCCTCTTATTCTTCATTGGCCTTTCTAAATACGGCATGTATCACTCCCTGCTTCTGTCTGTATCTCTTGCTGTTGCGGCAATTCCAGAAGGCCTTCCAGCAGTAATAGCACTAACCCTGTCAATAGGGGCAAAAACAATGGCAAGAAAAAACGCCCTTATAAGAAAGCTCTCTGTAACAGAGTCTATAGGAGCAATAGACATCATCTGCACAGATAAGACAGGAACACTGACAAAAAACGAAATGAATGTTACAAAACTGTTTCTTAACAACACTGAAATTGATGCAGATGAGCTATGCAAAAATAAAACAAAAGCACCTGAAAAAAATTTTAGAGAAATCAGGAGAATGTTCTTATGCGGAGCGCTTTGCAATAATTCAGAAATTGTTTATGATGAAGGCAAAAACAGAAAATATACAGGAGACCCTACTGAAATTGCAATAAGAAAAATGTCTGAAAAATGCGGAATGGAGAAGGAAAAACTTGAAAAAGAATACAAAAGAATCAGCGAGATTCCATTTACACCAAAAAGAAAAATGATGAGTGTAATATGCAAAAGGGAGTCAGAATACTTTATTTTCTCAAAAGGGGCTGCAGAAGTTCTCTTGGAAAAATGCTCTGAAATTTACATAAAAGGGAAAGCAGTAAAGATTACATCTTCCATAAAAAAACAGATTCTTGAGAAAAACACTGAATTTGCATCAAAAGAGCTGAGGGTTTTGGGATTTGCGTACAGGCATCTTAAAAATCCCAAAGAGGTTAGAGAATTAAAAAATATGGAAAAAGATATTGAAAAAAACCTCGTATGGATCGGTCTTGAAGCAATGACAGACCCTCCAAGAAAAGAAGTTAAAAAAGCCATTAAAGAATGCAGGAATGCAGGAATAAGAGTTATTATGCTTACCGGAGATAATCCTTTAACAGCATCTGCAATTGCCAGAGAAATAGGTTTGAAAAGCAAAAAAGTCATAACCGGAAAAGAGCTTGATAAAATGGAGGATGGAAAGCTTAAGGAAGAGCTGCATTCAGGAACAAACATCTTTGCAAGAATTTCCCCTTTTCATAAGCTTCGCGTTCTTGAAATTTTGCAGAAAAATAACAGGGTTGCAATGACAGGAGATGGAATTAATGATTCTCTTGCCCTGAAAAAAGCAGATGTAGGAATAGCTATGGGAATCATGGGGACTGAAGTTGCAAAAGAGGCAAGCCATATGATTCTGCTTGACGATAATTTTGACACCATAAGGATTGCTGTTAAAGAAGGGAGAAGAATATTTGACAACATAAGAAAGTTCATCAACTATCTTTTTGTTTCTAATCTCGCTGAAGTGGGTGTTTTGCTTTTCGCTACTTTGTTTTTAACTCTTAAAGAGCCGGTCCTTCTGCCAATACACCTTTTATGGATAAATCTCCTCACAGACGGATTTCCAGCACTTGCACTCGGAGTTGATCCAGCGAAACAAGACATTATGAGAAAGCCTCCGCGAAAAAAGGATGAGCCAATAATAGACAGGAAACTTGGGTGGATGATCTGGCTTATAGGAATTAAAAAGATGATAATACTTCTTGCAACTTTTTTTATTGTTTTGCCCCTTGGATTTGAAAAAGCGCGGACAGTGTTATTTACAGGATTTATTCTTTATGAATTTGTCAGAATAGGAAGCATAAGGCATCAGGAAAAATTAAGCTGGATGTCAAACAAATGGCTTCTCAGCGCACTTCTTTTTTCACTTTTTTTGCAATTAGCGATTATCTATTCCCCCCTAAATGGATTCTTTCATATAGCTCCATTGGGAATGTATGAGTGGGTTGTGCTTTTTTTTGGAATAGCTGTTGGCTACAGCACTGCAATTATGATAACTAAGGCTGTTATGAAGTATGTCAAAGATTAAAAGCCACGACAGAGAGCTGAATTTGTCTCTTTTCTCTTTAGGCACCCCAAGACAGGGCATCAAAATCTCTAATGGCCTTCATGAAAGGAGGTATCTTTTGTCTTTTCCCCTGCTTGTATGAATTTGATCTTTATTATTGTTTTGATGAGAGGTCGTTGGAGTTTATTTATTTTTTATGTTTTGCTTTTTAGTTTTCAAAAGCACTTTTATACTTAACAAGATACTTTCTGACCAAATCTAAATCCAGTTTATCATTTATTCTTACTCCGCTCTCAATATCAACACTAATTCTATTAGGAAAAAATGAGTTTAAAGTTTTTGTTAATCTTTCAACATTGGCCGGCTTTATTCCTCCTGCATATACTAATCCAATATTGTCTAAATCTCTTGTTGCTACAATTTCTTTTCCAAATCTTATAGCTAAACTATTTTCACCTAAATCCAAATCCAGGTTTGTTCCATGGCTTGGGTCAAACATTATATAGTCAATAAAATCTTTCCTCTCATAAACCTGATTAACCAAAGGCATGGCTTCTCCATTCTTGACATCCTGAACATCCTCTCCTTTCCAAACTGCATACCCTCCTTGAGGAGATTGCTTATTCGAAACAGCTACCTTGAATATTACTTTAAATCCCATTTCATTGACACTCTTTAATACCTCTAGTGAAGGAGGCAGGGTATTGAACTGAAGTAAGGCTGAAGAAGGCTCTACGCCAGCGTCAATAATTCTTTCCAAATCTCCAATAATTGTTTTGTTATTTTTAGTATAATAATGAATAGCAGTTATTAGCCCATATTCTCTTGTTTCCCTATCTAACTCTCCTAATTCTGCAAATCTTGGTTGTCTTGAATTTTGAGTTAATTGATTAATGCTTTTATTTGATACCTGGTATCCTATAACTACTGGAAAATGGAAATTTTCACCTTTACAAATCCTTTTTATCCCTGCCAATTGCTTTCTGTCAGAAATTCCGCTTACTGAAACAAAATTTTCCGGCATTAAAGCAAATATATCCTGATATTTATAAGAATTTAGATAATCAACAGATTGTTTCCATTTAATTTTTGCTCACACTCTCTCAAGGATATGGTAATTTCTCTTTCAACGCCTCCTGCAGGAAACAGCGTTTTTAAGTATGAACGCCCCAGCCGGGAGTCGAACCCGGGTTACCTGCGCGACAGGCAAGTGTCATAGCCGTTAGACCACTGAGGCATCTAATCACAAAAAATTATTGTGAAAATTCATTTTTAAATTTTGCCATGAAAGCAAAATATCTTAAAAAATAAATAAGGAAATAATGCTAAAGCAGCCTGTTGTATATCCAGGCAAACAAAAATGTCAATAGAAATCCGTCAATAAAACTGTAAAATGCCCCTAAGACTGCTCCAAAAAAGCTTATCTTGTATCCGACGAATCCATATATGTCAAGAAGTATCTTTGTGTAGGCAGGAGCGTATCCTCCTGTTGCCGCAAGAGTTGTGAAAAACACGCATAATGCCGCTACGATTCCTCCAGCCATTCCAAACTTCACAGCATTGAGTTTCGCATACTTTAATCCAACAACCCTTTTTGAAACAGACTTCTTTCCAGCCATTTAACCTCCTTTTTCTTTTAAATAATCAAAAAACCATTGTATTTAAAACTTTTTGATAATTTGTTTTTTCATTTCATCAGCGAGAGATCGGTCTTTGTGCATAATTATCTTTACAGGGCTACTTTCATCTAAAACTCTTAAAAGGCCGAGAATGTCTTTTTTTCTAAGCATGGCTCCAATCTTGTTTTCAACATCTTTTGGAATAAATATCTGTATAAAATAATCTGAAAAAACAAGCACATTGCTCATAGAACTTTCTTTGGATTTCAGGACATTTATTCCAACCATTCGGTAAAAATTCCTTGAAATCTCTTCAAGATATGACCTTCCGTAAGAAAGAAAATAAAATCGGTGGCCTTTCTTTTTCAGCCTCTTAAAATAATTGTATTCTGCCCTTAAGTAAAATAAAGGCCTCCAGTCATGGCGCACCTGATAGCAGACTGTTTGGTTTCTTTTTTTAAACAGCTCGCTTTTCATGAAATAATAAAGGTATTTTTCTGCATCAAATAGGCTTTTAAAGCCCAGCATAATCATGTCCTCTCCGTGCTTGCTCTCATTCAGTCCGGAAATGTCATTCAGCCTTTTTTGCGCATAATAATTTGTCTCAACAATGTCTGTAAATGACTGAAGGTTTTTTATCCAGCTTATATTAATCTCATACTCCCCATTTTTCTCTTTCAGAACGCTTTTTTCAGCAAGCTCCTTCAGCGCTTTGTGCACTGACTGATAGGTGTGAGAGTATCTGTACTGCTTCTTTATCCTGTAGAATATTTTTTTTGCTGAAAGGGGCCACTCTATTGCAAGAATGCTGATTACAGCGTCTTTTGTATTTTTTGGATTGTTATTTATTTCCGGAATAATGAGGTTGAATGCCATTTTGATAATCATATTGCGGGTTTATTAAACTTTTTGGTTTATATTTTATTAAACGTTATGTTAAAATAATTCTTGAATTAGTATCTTTCTGGAGGTAAAAAAATGAGGTTTCCGTGGCATAAATACAGTGAGATTCCTTCAAAAAGAAGAAATACTTTGCAGGTATTTATAACCGACTCATGCAATCTTAAATGCAGCGGATGTTTCGCAAAGTCTGCGATTGAAAGAAACAATCCTCATATGGGAATAGAGGAATATAAGAATGTTTTGTCAGAATTTCTTAAAAAAGGCGGAAAGCAGATTAACCTGCTTGGAGGAGAGCCTCTTCTTCACCCAAACTTAAGACGCATTCTTCACTTAAACAGGGAGAGGAAAATAAAAACAACAATATACACCAATGGGTATTTTATGGACAGGTATTCAAAAGAGGATTTTAAAGATGTAAAACTGAGGGTTTCACTATACTGCGAAATTGGAAACATTAAAAGCGTCAGGAACCTTCCAAAAACAGACATTCCAATTGAGGCCTGCTTCATGGTTTCAAGAAAAACCTCTTTAGAAGAGATGTGCAAAACTGCAGAGCATATGGAAAAGAATTACGACTGCAGAGCTTTCTTTATCTCAAGCATAAGAGAGCTGGATAATCCGAGAAAAGAATTCTTTGATGACACAGAAATAACAATGAACCTTCTTAATTATAAGGAGCTTGTTCATGAGTTTTTAAAGATGTATAATGGGAAAATGGAAATCCATGTTTCCAAAAGAGGGGTCTTTGAAAGCACAACAACTCCTGCTGAAAACAAATGCAGATTTGCCAACTATCTCATAGGTGGAAAGATAATCCAGTGCCCTTATGATGTCGTCAATCTAAAATTCCAAAAGGACTATGAATTCGAAAAAAGATACTGTCAGCAGAATAACTCCTGCCTCATGTCAAAAATAATTTTGAAGAAGAAATAACATCACTTCCCGGCTTTAATTTCCTTAAAGCTTGTATACTTCCACAAAGCCTTTGGAATCTCAATGCTTCCATCTTTCTGCTGGTTGTTCTCCATTTGACATTTTGGTTTATTTTGCTTTTGTTTTCTTCAGCCAAAAAAGGCATGAGGCAGAGATGCAAAGTAATCCAATTCCGATTAAAGATAAGACTGATAGGGGAGCATTTGCTCCGACAACTGCTCCGCTCATGAGTTTTTTATCTGCAAAAATCACTGATATCCCAAGAAGCCCAAAAATAATTGTGGCCTGAGGCGTCGCAAGATATTTTTCAAGGCTTTTTTTTGCAAGATTAATCATTGCATCATAGGCATCAGCAGTTCTTTGTTTTACTTTTTTATAAGTATCTTTTCCAATTTCCTCATTAGAATAGAGAATATCTGCAAACGCCCCGTATTGCCTTCCCATTTGAACATCTTTTGCAGTCTCCATCATTTCAGGATATAACTGCATAAGTTCCGGATTTTTGCCGATCTCTTCAAGCAGTGCTCCGGCAGTTTCTTTTTTGCTCAAGTATTCTTCAGAACTATTGCCTCTTTTTTCAATTCCCAGAATTTTTCTTAGCCACGACTGCCTCGACTTTCCAACAATCGCTTCCAAACTTCCTTCCAAAAGCCTTTTTCCCTTTTCATTAAAGGGTTTCCTCTCAATCACATATTTTACTATATGTTCCTGAAGGGATTGCCATTGCTTTTTCTGAGCTAATTTTCTAAATCTCGGATTTGAAGTGTAATTTTCTATTTCTTCTTGAACTCTCTCTGTTTCAAGATACCTTGCTAATTGGTCAGCCTCAATATCCAATCCATGGGTCTTTCTTAAATAATCAAGCCCGTATAAAATTGCCCCATTAATGGACTTTATTCTCTCTTGTCCTTTTTGTTTTTTTCTTCTCATGTTTTTTTAACCTTTATATCCTTTTTTCCCATCATGTAAGGAATTAAAGCCTTCGGAATCTCAATGCTTCCATCTTTCTGCTGGTTGTTCTCCATAAGTGCGATTAGTGCCCTTGGTGTTGCTATGACAGTGTTGTTAAGGGTGTGGGCAAAATACCTCTGGCCCCTGCCTTCCACTTTTATATTAAGCCTTCTTGCCTGGGCCTCTTCCATGTTTGTCAGAGAGCCAACCTCAAAATATTTTTTTTGCCTCGGGCTCCAAGCCTCAACATCGCATGATTTTGCCTTTAAGTCTGCCAAATCTCCTGAACAGCACTCCAAAACCCTCACAGGAATATTCAATGTGGTGAAAACATCAATAGTGCATTTCAGCATTTTGTCATACCATTTGTAAGACTCTTCTGGATTGCATACAACAACCATCTCCTGCTTATTGAATTGGTGAACTCTGTAAAATCCCTTCTCTTCAATTCCATGGGCTCCAATCTCTTTTCTGAAGCACGGAGAAAATCCAGTCAGCCTGTAAGGAAGCTCTTTTCCATTCAGTGTCCTGTTAATAAACATCCCAATCAGGGAGTGCTCAGAAGTCCCTATAAGATACAAATCCTCGTCTTCAATCTTATACATCATGTTTTCTATTTCCTCAAAGCTCATAACTCCCTCAACAACTCTCTTTCTTATCATTAAAGGAGGCTCTATATACTCAAACCCTTTCTTTACCATATAGTCTTTTGCAAAATTAATCATAGCAGCGCTTAGCAAAGCCAGCTCTCCCTTAAGGTAATAGAATCCCTTTCCTGAGACTTTTCTTGCAGTGTCAAAATCAACTCCTCCAAGCCTCTCAGCAAGCTCTGCATGATTGAATATCTCGTATTTTGGAGCTGCAGGCTTTCCAATTCTCTTGACCTCAACATTTTCAGACTCGTCCCTGCCTATAGGAACAGACTCGTGAATTATATTTGGTATTCTGTACATTGCTTTCCTTATCTCATCCTCAATCTTTTTCCTCTTTGACTCCAGCTTCTCAATCTTTTCCGGAATCTCTTTTGCCTTTTTCATCTCTTTTTCAGCATTTTTTCCTGCTTTTTTCAATTCATTGATTTTTTTAGAAATCCTGTTTCTTTCACTCCTTAGAGAGTCTTCCTGATGCTTTATTTTTCTCCACTCCTCGTCAAGCTTTCTTGCTTTGTCAACCAAAGGAAGTTTCTCATTTTGAAACTTTTTCCTTATATTCTCTTTAACAAGCTCTGGATTTTCCCTTATCAGCTTTATGTCAATCATAATCAGACCAAAGAAATCTTATATTTAAAACTTCTGCAAACAGTGTATTGTTGCATAAGCGGGAGTTTTCAGAAGATTTTTAAAAAGAAAATTCTAACCATATAATATGGTAATGACTTATAAACCAAAGGGAAAACCAAGATTAACCGCAATCAAAGAAATAAGATTAGATGGAGTTACTATTGGGGTTTTTCCTGGGAGTAGAGGATATAACCCTGATCATGATATTTTAATAAAATATCAAGAAGATGGAAAAAGACTAAGAACTCCTAAACATATTCATTGGGTTATTGATATGTTGATTAAAAAAGAGCATAACAGGGAGCTTTCTCTCAAATTCTTGAAATATTTAAGAGACATGTATGATAGAGTTCCTGGTTTTAGGAGCAAGGAAGAAAGAGATAGATGTGAATTAAAAGAAACAACAAAAGAGAAACTTAAGTCATTTGAAGAATTAAATCAATACGGAGAATACTCTGTCGAATTCATAGGTCATCTAATTGAATTAATGATAAAAATGGAAAAGAATACTCCTGAGGATAATCCTGCAAGAGTTTTTAAGGAATTAATGGATGCGATGATAAATGAAGAAGAAATATTCGTAATAGTCTCTAAAGCTACACAGGTGGGCGGAAGGTAATTATTCTTTAAACTCTTCAAAAATTATCTCTGGCTCTTCGCCAGATAAGGTTTTTTGTCCTTTTTGCAATCTTTTTTTTATGATATCTATATATTTTTTATTTATTTCTATACCTATTGAATTACGCCCGTAATATTTAGCCACTGCTGAAGTGGTGCCAGAACCAACAAATGGATCTAATACTAAATCTCCTTCATCTGTGCAAGAGAGAATTATCCTTTTTAATAATTCAAATGGCTTTTGCGTTGGATGAGCTCCAGCCCACTTTTCTTTTTTTGGAGTTAAAGGAATGCTCCAGACATTTCTTGTTTGCTTTCCTTTTGGATTAAGAGGATCTTCTATTTGCTTACTCCACTTATAATTAAACTTCCATTTTTTACCATCCCCATTTTTAGAAGCCCAAATTAAGTGTTCTGTGCTTTCTGTAAAAAATCTGCAAGTTATATTCGGCTGTGCATTGGGTTTGAACCAAACTATACTATTATTTATCTTAACTTCCGGCATATTTTGCAAGATATAACCGATTTGATATATGTTATGAAAACTTCCAGAGACCCACAGGCTACCACCATGCTTCAAAACTCTAAGGCATTCAGAAATCCACTTTAAATTAAACTCAAAAAATTCATCCTTAGAGAATATATCCCAAGCTTCTTGCATTGTTATATGGTTGCTATATTTCCATCCCAAGCCTTTTTTCTTGGACATATTGTATGGGGGATCTGCAAATACTAAATCAACAGAGTTATCTGGAATTGTCTTTAAAACTTTCAAAGCGTCTCCTAAGATTATTTTATGGGTTGTTTTCATGCTACCCTACTGCCCCCTTTAATTCCATTAAAATTGTTTTTATCTCAGATATTTCTTTTTTAATACCAATAATCTCTTGGCTTAAGAACCCTCTTTTTTTTAATTCCTCTCTCTGCATCTGTATTAATTCTATCATTGCCCCCCATCTTTTTTCCTCAGCAACAGCAGAGCGTCTTTTTGCTTCAAGTTCTAATTCATTCGTTTGTTTCTCTAACTCATTGATAATTTTTGAATCTTTTTCTGAAGAAATAATTAAACTCAGTTCCTCTTTAAATGCAAGAAGATGGTTTCTTATTCTTTTAAGATGTGAAATATAGTAATCTTGCTTTTCTTCTTCAGTATCTTCTTTACCAACAATAGCTATATAAAAAGGTCTTGCCTTTTTAAAATCACCTAGTTTTTTCTCATCATTTACAAAGGTAGCTCTAATAAAACTTTTTACTAAAGTAATTAACTCTTCTTTCTCATCAGATCCTTCTCTATAAGACTTCTTTAGAAGTTCATCAACTTTTTTTATATATTCTTCAACTTTTCTTAATGCCTCGTTTGGATTTATTCCATGATTCATTTTCTCTTTTTATTGTTTTTACGAGGTTTATTCCAATAAGGTGATTTACACTTTGGGCATATTGTCGGTTTTTCTTTTTCTCTTGGGATCCACTGATGCCCACATCTATCACATTTGTATGCGGTTACTTCTATTTTAAATTCTGCCATAATAATATATTAATTCAATCCTTTATAAATTTACCTATTAGGTTATACCTTGTAACCAAAAGGTTTAAATAGATTAACCTACTCTATAGGTTATACCTAAAAGGTATTTATAGGTAGAGGGTGCGCGAACACCCTCATTAGACTCCATCAGCCCGTTAAAGCCAAAATGAATTCCAAAAATAAAAAAGAGAAGAACTATAAAAAAGTATCTTGTCCTAAATGTGGTGGTAAAAATATTAAAAAAGATGGATTAAGAAAAACAGAATACAGGGGGAAGATACAAAGATATAGATGTAAGGAATGTAATTTTAGATTTGTTCTTGATGAAGGTTTTTACAGAATGAGAAATCATGAAAAGAAGATAACTCTCTGTATGGATTTATATTACAAAGGAGTTTCATTTAGAAAATTACAAGAACATTTGCAAGCATTTTATCCCAAAAACGCTCATTATTCTACAATCTATCGCTGGATAGTAAAATACTCAAAGATAATTAGTAAATTTACAGATAATTTGCAAATTAAATGCAAAAGAGAAATAATGAGTGATGAAATGGAATATTATAGAAGAATAAGCAAAAATCAAAAAGGTAGAGAACAAAATTGGTTTGTTGATACTTTTGATATTGAAACAAGATTTATGATAACAGGTGAATATATGAAAAGTAGAACAAATAAAAATTTGATAAAAGTTATGAAGAAAACTAAATTTAAGGTTGGTGAGCAAGTAGAGGTTGTAACAACAGATGGATTATTAGGTTACCTTAAAGTTTTAAGAAAAACATTTAGTTTACAATCGCCTTATCATGCTTCATCTAGAACAAAAAGCAAAATAGTTCATAATGTTGTTATTGCTTCTGAAAGAGGTTTTAATCATCCAATTGAGAGATTACATAATACAATAAGAAAAAGAACAAAAGTTATGCGGGGATTTCATGGTAGTTTAGAGTCTGCATATGCTATCATGAAAGGATTAGAGATAAATTATAACTTTGTAAGAAAGAATTTAGCTTTAGGCGGCAAAACTCCTGCTGAAGTTGCAATACCGCAATTAAAACTAGGAGTTAATAAGTGGTTGGATTTAATTAAGTTGAGTAAGATCTAAAAATCTTTTTTGATAACCTCGTTATCTTCTGCGTCTCTTAAATAGAGAATTTGTGCTCCACTGAGAGTCATATGGGCATGTTTACTTGAACCCTTTTGATATATGATGATATCGGTTAACCACGGTTCTTTATTGTAATTAATAATTTTGGCTGCATGAGGACGTTCAACTTTTTCTGTTTTTCTTGATTCTTTTTTATTCTTTCCCATTATATGCTAATCACTCTTCTGCTTAAATATTTTACGATTTAACTCCCTTTAATGCAACAATGCATGCAAACAGCTTAAATCTCTTGCAATATTTTTCAATTTGCCATAACTTTAAAAACAATCTTTGCCAATTTAGTTTATGGGGATTACGGAGGTGGTTGGTTCCAGTATCTTGAGCATCTACCAATGGATAGTCTATCCTCTTCCGCCATTTGCCCAGAAATTTCTTAACCTGTTTTTTCTTGTTATGCTTGTTGTTCTCTACTCTGTTTTTATATGGAAATTCTACAGGTTTATATCAACAAAAAACATCCTTGAGCTGAATTTAAACAAATACAATAAGTCAAGCCATCCTCTCTCAGTTAAACTGCTTGCAGGGATATTTTTCCTCATAGAATACATTTTAATACTCCCTTTTCTGATTTTCTTTTGGTTCTCAGTATTCACTCTCTTCCTTATATTCCTGACTGAAAATCTTACAGTCAATGCTCTTCTTATAATCTCGGCAACAGTAATTGCGTCTATAAGAATGATATCTTACTACAGCGAAGAACTTGCAAGGGATGTGGCAAAGCTTCTTCCTTTTACTCTTCTCGCAGTTTCAATTCTTAATCCCAGGTTTTTCAATATTGAGAGAATAATTGGGAATTTTGCAGAGCTCCCTCAGTTTTTCAGTGAAATAGCAATTTATCTTGCATTTATTATCTTTCTTGAAACAATCATGAGGATTTTTGATTTTATTTTCTCTTTCCTCAATATTTATGAATCAGAGGCAATAAAAACACCTGCAAACAATGAGCCATCTTCAGATCTTCATTAGGCTTTTTATTGTTTGCTTTTAATCGTGCTCTCTTTCTATCTCAGGATGCTCCTTTCCTTTTTCTAACATTTCTATAAGCATACTTATATGCCTCTTTCTTTCCTCTTTGTATCCCTCTTTGTCAGTTTTAATTGTGCCAATCATCTTTGATACATACTCTCCTCCGAGGAAATGCGGAGTGAGGACATAGGTTGCTCCTTGCTTATAGAGATCAAGAGCATCTCTTATTTGATGCGCTCTGACAATGATTATCGCATCTTTGTTGACTTTCCTGATTTCTTCAATTAAAAGAATGTTTGTTTCCACGTCAGGAATGGTTGAAACAGCCAATTCAAGCTTTTCAAGGTCCAGGCTCTCAAGAAACTCTGAATCATAGACATCTCCGTAAACGCATGGGATGTCAAGCTTAGACAGGTTGTTAACAGTGTCTGGATTGAAATCAACTACTAAGTATTTCTTGTGAATCCTCTTTAAAGCTTTGAGAATCCCAAAGCCTATTCTGTTATATCCAAAAAGTATTGCTTTGTAATTCTCCTTAACAGAATTTTCATATTTGACATGCTTTCTCTCAAAGATTTGCAGGTATTTTGACAGGTAACTGTACAAGGTATTGGAGTAGAGCATCATATAAGTAGACCCGGCAATTGTTATAAGCCCTATTGCAGTCACCATTGAGAGTATTTCATTTGTCAGATGCCCCATTTTTACTCCAAGGATTATTAAAATAAGTGAAAACTCGCTGATTTGTGCAACAGTCAATCCAGATAAAAAAGCATTTCTTTTTGTATGTCCGAATAATCCAAGGATTATCATTACAATCAAGGGGTTTCCAATTAAAATAAATAGTGAAAACACAACTATTGGAAGAATGTAGGGAGTTATGTTCATAAATACCATTTGTGATCCAAGAAGAATAAAGAAAAGCACTATGAAGAAATCCCTAAGCGGCTTCATTTTTGATCCTATTTCATGCCGGTAATTTGTTAAAGAAAGGCTTACTCCCGCAAGCAATGCTCCCACCTCAATTGAGAGGCCAAAGTAATGGAAGAGGGATGCAAGAGCAAGGCACCATGTAATTGAAAATAGGAGCAATAACTCTTGAGACTCTGCAATGAATCTTATTGTTTTTGGAATAACATAGATGCTTACTAAAAACAGCATCACCAAAAGCCCTGCTCCTTTAAAGATTGTTCCAAGAGCCACGCTGGACAGGCTTGTTCCGTTATCCGGAAGAGAGGATATAATGATCAATATTATAACTGCAACCAAATCCTGGACAATAAGGAATCCGACTGAAATCTTTCCATACAGGGTGTTTAGGTCTTTTTTATCAGATAAAATCTTCATGATTATAATCGTGCTGCTGAATGTAAGGGCAACTGCTATGTATAGTGAAGCTGTTGTCGTAAATCCCATGAATTTTGCAATAAGAAATCCTATAACAGATGTGAATATAATTTGCCCCAGTCCTGTTATAATAGATACTTTTCCAACTTCTTTCAGCACTTTTGGGCTAAGGCTCAGACCAACAATGAAAAGAAGCAAAGCAATTCCTATCTGAGACAGGACACTCAGGGTTTCAACAGAACTTACAATATTCAGGAAATAAGGACCAAGAGCTATTCCTGCTATGATGTATCCTATAATCATAGGCTGCTTAAATATCCTAAGTATTCCAACAACTAACAAAGTTATTACCAAAATCAGGCCAATCTCAATAAACAGCTCCATTTTATCGCATTTTAGGAGTTAAACGCTTTAGACTCGATTATCCTCTTTTTACATAAATAAAAAAGCTAATATAAAAAGGTTTTTAAACTATTCTTAAATCCTATTTCATATTAAACTATCTAATTTAGATATGAAATGCCAACAGTAAGGGTAAAGCTCAACAGCACAGATATAAGCACAATCAATGACATTTGCAATACTATTAAAGAGATAGCATCTAAATCAGGGATAGCCATCAGAGGGCCTGTCCCATTGCCGACAAAAAAACTGAGAATTACCACAAGAAAGTCTCCCTGCGGAGACGGAACAGCAACTTTTGACAATTTTGAAATGAGAATTCACAAAAGGCTGATTGACATGCCTGCGAATGAAAAAGTCCTGCATCATATAATGAGGCTTCAGATACCGAAGAATGTCAACATAAAGATTGAAATAAAGGATTGATTGTGGATTGGTTGTTGGTTCTTATAATTCTTGAAATATATTTCTTAGGATATATTTTTTTATAAAGCAGAGTTCTTGTTTTTCTTTATGAAATTTGAATTAATCGGCTCTACAGGAAATATGAAAACCCTTGAAGAGATGCTGAAGTTTTCACAAAATTGCGCAAGAGTGTGTTATTCTAAAGAAGATTATGCTGATATTGAAAAAGAGCCATTAAATATGGAATTGATTGAGAGAATGATTAAATCGGGCCATCATAGCGTATTTGAACATATTAACTTAACATTCTACATTAAAGGTATTCCGAAAATTCTTGCAATGATTCTCAATAATGAGAAGCAGTATGCGACTTCTGAAAAATCTGCCAGATATACTCAAATGTCAGACATTAAGCCTGAACAGAAAGAAAAATATGACAAGTGGATGGAAATACTTATTCCAGAAATAGGCAGAGTATTTCCAAGGCTAAAAGATAGTGAAGAAAGAGAAAAATCAATTAAAAAACTGGCTCAGGAAAATGCAAGATACATGACTTCTGTTTTCACTCCGACAAAAATGGTCCATACAGTTAATTTAAGACAGCTTAATTTTTTAATCTATGAATTTGAGAGATTCCGTGAAAAGAGCCAGAGAAATTCCTTTAATAATTACTTAAGCTTTTATATGGAAAGATTCTTAGACCAAGTAAACTGGCTAAAAGTGGACGGTCTCGAAAATCAGACAAGAAGAAAACTTTCCTTCCTGTCAGACAGGATTGTTGAAGAAAAATTCGGAGAGGCATATTCCACTTCTTATTTAATGAGCTTTGCTGGGCTTGCCCAGGCACATAGGCACAGGACAATTAATTATAACATATCTGGAGGAACAGAATTAGAGGCTCCACTTGGATTTTTTATTCCAGACATAATTCCCAGACATTTAAGGGCCGAATGGATAATGGATTTAAGAGAGATTGCTGAATCAGATTTTCCACAGGCGCAGTTAGTCAGAGTAAATGAGAGAGGCATAAAGGAGGATTTTATATCAAAAATGACATTAAGGCTGTGCGGTCATGCCCAGTACGAGATAATGGAAAACACTCTGGAAACTGCACTGAATTATGCAGAGCATGACCAAGAGATTAAAGAGATGTTATCGACAGGAAAACCTCAATGCACTCCAAATGGATGCAGGGGATGCCACTGGGGAAACAGGTATGGAATAAACAGGATTGTTTAAGCAGATAAAATGAAAAAAACAAAAAAAGGGCTGTTTATTGTATTTGAAGGAATTGACGGATGCGGAAAAGGGACTCAGCTAAAGCTTGCTCACAATTACTTATGGGGCTTAAGCAAGGGCATAGACATTTTAACAACAAGAGAGCCGACAAGAGATTTTTCTCAAATAAGGGAGAGAATGAAAAAAGGAAAGAATGTCTTGGATGATAGGGAGTGGTATGCCAAGATGTTTATTGCAGACAGAACAAGCCACTGCAGGGATTATATTTCTCCTGCACTGGAAAGAGGGACTCATGTGCTTTGCGACAGGTATAAGCATTCAACTTTAACATATCAGCACACACAGGGAATGGATTTTCAAAAGCTGGTTGAGATGCACTCCAATAAGGAAATCTTAGTTCCTGATCTGACGCTGATTTATGACTGTCCTGCAGAAGTTGCTTTTGAGAGAAGAAGAAAAGAGGGAGCGACAGATGTTTTTGAAAGGGATCTTGGATTTCAGGAAAATCTGAGGGAAAATTACTTGGAACTGCCAGAAAGGCTGCCTGAAGAAAACATAAAAATAATTGATTCAACACCATCTATTGAAGGGGTTTTTGAAGAGACAAAAAAGCATCTTGATTCTCTCCTGCTTTTCCAAAACAGAAAATAAAACCTATAATCATAATCTTATATTATTATCAGGAAGCTTTTTTGAGTGGACATCAAGTTTTCCCTCTTTTAAGCAGTCCCAGCAGACATGAACACCCCCTTCATTTTCCTTTACTATTCCAGTGCCTCTGCATTTCTGGCATTTAACTACTCCGTGTTCCATAAAAGATCATAGTAATAAGCATATTTAAGCTTTAGCATACTTAAGGGACATTTTATAAATAAGATATTTTCTAATATAGATGTGGGATATGACTGTATCTCAGAGGATTCATAAAAACTGGCGCCATCGCTTAGTGGTATAGCACACGCTTGGAGAGCGTGGCCCTTTGGGCTCCTGGGTTCGATTCCCAGTGGCGCCGTATAACTTTATTCAGGAAAGTGGGATATGGAGGTATTTTCTGGATGGGTTAAAAAACACAACCGAATCACTCAAAATAAGTTCTTTTGATTCTTTTTTCACCTCTGTAAAAAGGCGTTCTTATTTTATACTTCTGGACTGAATGATTTTCCACATTCATAATTCTTCTTAAAGAAGATATTTTCATGTATAGAAATCTTTAAAAACTCATGTCATTTTTATGAAGCAATAAAAACGAGGTTAGACAATGGAGGATGGTTTTAACGAAATCTCTGAAAATGAGATTTTAGATGACGAAATCGATTCTGAAATTGATTCGTTGGATCTTGATGACTAATCTTTTTCTTCATTTATTCTTTTTTATTTTTTATTTCAATTAAAATGTTTTAGCAGTCTTTTTTACTTCAAGAATGGCAATGTTATTCTCTTTTTCCAGTTCCTCTGAGGCATAGGCTATTTGGAATTTCAGCCTTTTTACATTCATTTTTGGAATCCAGACGTTTGTAAGAAAGATTACTCTTCCATATCCTATCTCCAGAGGAAGCAATCCGATTTCTTTTACGAGCTTATCATCAGCATATATTTTTACAGTAGAATTCTTTGATTTTTTAAGTCCGTTATTTCTGATACTCATGTTTACATTTAGATATCTTCCACGCATTATCGCTGAAACATTCTCAAAACCAAGGTCAGGGAGGCTTGGCACTGAATAAAGTTCGTTTATAAGATTTATTGTATCCTCTCCGATAAGCTGGCTGCATTTGCTGATGCTGTACATGATATTGTCTGGATTGGAAGAGTGGTCAAACCCTAATGCATGCAGGAGCTCATGCAATGCAACATTTGGTCTCTCGCACTTTGACTCTCTTATAAGAAGAATCTCGCTGTTTAAGATAATGTTGAATCTCTCTGTTTTTGTTATATTTACAGGACCTCCTTCTCCTGCAATGAACAATCCTTTCTCAATTCTGTTCTTGCTATCGCATGTTACATATATTTCTGCATCAGTGCCTGAAGGATTAAACTCCAGAACTGTCTTATTTGAAATCAGCTCAAATGCCCTCTCCATATTGTATTTTTTTTGCAGGGAGCATTCTTCGATCTCATAGGAAATGCTCTGTTCCGGATATCTCATTCTCGGATAAAACTGCATCTTGCTTTCTTCATTATTTGAACTGAAATTTGAGTTGTATGATAATTGCATGAATTCAGTCATGCTGAAAGGAACAAACCAATAGGAGATTATCAGGGATGCTGCAATCAAGACAAATACAATGCTGAAAAAACCTCTTAATCCCATTTCCATGAGATGTCACATAATTATATAAATGTGATGCTGCTGATATCTCTCTTCTTTTTGGAGATATTGCACGCAGAATTCTAATTTGCAATATCTTGCTCAGATATTTCAAGCATTAATAAAAATAAAAAATAAAAAGAAATAGTTTAAGCGTGATTAGTCAGAATCTTCTTCTGAGGATTCTTCCTCAGGAGCGTCTTCTTCAGAAGCTTCTTCAGATTCTTCGTCCGATTCACTCTCTGATTCCTCTCCTTCAGATGATTCCTCCTCTGATTCAGAGGTTTCATCACTTGGTTCAGAGGATTCCTCAACAGCTTCAGGCGCTTCTTCTGTTTGGTTTGTTTCTTCTTCCATCTTAAACCTCAAATTTAAGTGTGGATGAAAATTTGTTTTATCTTTTAAACTTTTTGTCCCACTCTGAAGCGACATTTGTGGCTAAAAACATTGAGTAAATTTTTTAAATTAATGATCCTTTGGGAATTGCCTATGATTCTCTGTCTTAAACGCTTCGGCTTGCCTTGAAAAAGCATTATTCGTTAGATTATTAAATCCTTCTGCAATGTTGTTTATATGGGTAATAATGGGGGAAATTACCATTCAAAAACAAAAGAGGAGATTTTTGATGAACTTAAAACTTCTGAGAAAGGGCTAACTAACAGGGATGCCGCTGAGAGAATAAGGAGATACGGGCCAAACAGAATAGTAAAAGAGAAAAGAGCCCCGGAAATAGTAAACTTTCTCAAGCAGCTTAAAAATCCTTTGGTGTATATTCTCTTTGTGGCAATAATTATTTCTTTTGTTTTTGGGCACCTGATAGATGCTTATGTGATTCTTTCTGTTGTTTTTATTAATGCTGCAGTAGGATTCATTCAAGAGAGAAAGGCTGAGAAGGCCATTGATGCCCTGAAGAAAATGGTTGTTTCTTATGCAAAAGTCCTGAGGGATGGGCAGGAGATTAAAATTCCTGCAGAAATGCTTGTTCCTGGAGACATTATCTTTTTGGAGCAGGGAGACAAAATTCCTGCAGATGCGAGGCTCATTGAAGTGAGCGACTTCAGGACACAGGAATCTTCTTTGACTGGAGAGTCTTTTCCTTCTGAGAAGAATCTTAAGGTTCTTCACGAGTCAACTCCTCTTGCAGACAGGTCAAATATGGTTTTTCATGGCACTTTTGTCGCATCAGGAGAGGCTAAGGCAGTTGTTGTTGCAACAGCAAAAAATACTGCAATAGGGCAGGTTGCAAAATCAATTCAGCAGATAGTCCAGCCAAAGATGCATTTTAATGAAAAGGTAAATCTGCTTGCGTTTCAGATGGCGATTTTCGCATCATTAGGAGCCTCTCTCATATTTATAGTGGGATATTTCCTTAACAAAATGGAATTTTTTGAAATATTCTTATTCACAATTGCCTCATTAGTGTCTGGAATTCCAGAAGGCCTTCCAGCAGTGCTGATTGTTGTCTTAGCTGTAGGTGCGAGAAGAATGGCAAAGAGAAATGCAGTGATCAGGCACCTTCCCGCAGTTGAGACTCTTGGAGTGGCAACAGTCATTGCAACGGACAAAACAGGAACCCTGACAAAAAACTCAATAACTGTTGAAAAGATAATCACTTTTAATGAGGAGATTGACGTAACTGGAAATGGATGGGAGCCTTTAGGGAGATTTTATAGAAAAGGAAAGCTGATTAATCCAAATAAAATTCCTTCTCTGAAGAAAGCCCTGATGATTTCCGCACTTTGCAACAAGGGAAACCTGATTAGGAAAAATGGAGAGTATGAGGTTGTTGGAGATCCTACAGAAGTTGCACTGCTTGTATTGTCAAAAAAAGCAGGAATACACAACAGGGAGATTCAGGAGAAGCTCCTTGAAGATTTTGCCTTTAGCTCTGATTTAAAGTTCAGGGCAAGTCTTGTACAGGGCAGCAAAAAGCAGCTTTATTCTGTCGGGGCATTTGAGACTATCTTTGAAAAGTCAAAGTATTTTTTGAAAGATGCTAAAAAGGCGAAGCTTGATGAAAAAGCAAAAAAGGAATTTTTGTCAAAAGCAGAAGGGCTTGCAAAAAAAGGGATGAGAGTTCTTGCTCTTTCATACAGGGATTTGCCAAAGCATGTTAATTCTGTTTCTGCAGATCTTGTAAGCAATTTGGTTTTGGTTGGTCTTGTAGGCATGAAAGACCCTCCAAGACATGGAATAAAAAAAGCCATTGAGAAAGCGAAAAAGGCCGGGATAAGAGTGATTATGAAAACAGGAGACCATAAAGAGACAGCGCTTGCAATTGCAAAAGAAATAGGGCTGGCTAAGGGAAATGAAAGGGTTCTTACAGAATCAGAGCTTGAGAAAATGTCTTCTCTTGAGTTTAAGGAGGCTGTCAAAGAGGTGAATATCTTTGCAAGAGTAACTCCAAAAATGAAGTCAAAGATAATAAAGTATCTGCAGGAACAAGGGGAAATTGTGGCAATGACAGGAGATGGAGTGAATGACGCTCCTGCACTGAAAAGGGCTGATATAGGAATATCTATGGGAATCATGGGGACAGATGTTGCGAGAGAATCATCTGAGATTGTCCTTGCCGATGATAATTTTTCTTCTATTGTAAATGCTATAGAGGAAGGGAGAATTGTTTTCCAAAATATGAGGCAGACAAGTTTCTTCCTGATAACCACAAATGTTGCGGAAGCTGTTACAATTATCTCTTCTTTGGCAATGGGCTCTCCTCTTCCTATGATCCCTATACAACTGCTTTATCTGAATCTGGTAACAGACACATTCAATGGCGTTGCTTTGGCAATGGAGCCGGGGCATAATGATGTTTTAAGCCAGCCCCCAAGAGATAGGAAAGAGAAGATACTCAATCAAGAGGTTTTTCTTTTTCTTGTTTTTACTGCAGGGCTGATGGCTTTAGGGACAATCCCTTTGTTTAACTACTTTCTTCCATATGGAATTGAAAAGGCAAGAACCGCTGCATTTGTTTCAATGTCTATGTTCCAGCTTTTCAATGTCCTGAACATGCGCTCTTTAAAAAAATCACTTTTCAAGATCGGATTTTTTTCAAATAAGTGGATAACTATTGGAATTGCCTCTTCGCTTTTAATGATGGTTGGCGTTATATACCTTCCGTTTACATCCGGAATTTTCCAGTTTGCAAGATTGAGCTTCTGGGAATTTGCAATGATTTGCGTTATAGCATCATCCATTTTAGTGGTTGGAGAGATATACAAGCTCGTGAGATACAAGGAACTTTAAGAAAAAGTCTTTACCCTGTTGGCGTTTTCCCTTTTAGAGAGGGAACAATTCTCACTTCACTAGATTCTCTGAGAGGTTTTCTTTTTTATGCCTTGATGTTATGGGGGATCTTGTTCCATTTTTCCTCTTTTTTATTTTTTGAGCGTGATGAATTTCTGAGATTATGGTGAAACAGAGATTTTGCTCAAGGCAGATATGTGTTTCTGCACTGCAAAACCTCTGTTTCTTAAGGGGTCAGATGGTGATTAAAGGTTTTTATGGAAGAGCATTTGTCTACTCCTCTTTTTTATACCTAATCCAGACAAAACTTCTTTATAAACCGTAAGAAGCAAAGATAAGTACCGGGAATATATAGAAGTCCTATGTTTTTTAAAGCATTGCTCCTAAGTTTTTTATAGTGCGGCTGAAAAAACAATTACCAAATTCAATATATATTCCCATATATAAAACCTTAAATAACCAAAAAAAATTGTAGTTTCATGTATTTTCTAACATGGGTCATACAGAATAAGGAATTAGTTAAAGTTGTCTATGCATTAGCAATTGCAATTATTTGCGCATTTATTGTTATAAAAACAGACAGGCTCTTTAGAATAAGCATGTATAAAGGAATAAGATACTTTAGAAACGCTTTTCTGTTCTACGGCATAGCAATAATAATAAGGTATATATTTGGAGCAATCTCTTCTTATAAATTCATAGATATAGGGAATGCAGCAATAAATTTCATGTTCGAATATTTCATGATTATGGGAGGGTTTTTTCTGCTTTACAGCCTTTTATGGGGAAAGATAGATGACTCTGAAGAAGAACCAGCAAGCTCTCTGTTCAATTCAAAAATCTCCCTATTTTATGCAATGGCATTCATAATAGTTCTTTTGGATTACTTATGGAATTCCTATTACTTCCTTTTTTCATCACAGATTATCCTGTTCTTGATTATGTCAATCATAAGCTTCATGAATTATGTAAAAAAGGGTAAAAACAGCGGATTCCTGAAGCTTTATTTTATTGCAATGCTTTCAGGCTTTACTGCATGGATGCTTAATGCACTTGCATCTATCTGGCTGAGGTGGAATCAAGGAGTGTTAATAGTTGTTTATATCTTAAATGTGGCAATTTTTTTACTGTTTTTGTATGGAGTTATCAAGGCAACAAAAAGAATAAAATAAAATGGCGAAGAAAAGGGAAAGGCTGGATGTGATTAGGGATATTCTGAGAGCTGTAAGAGACAATAAGCAGATAAAGCCTACAAGGCTTTTGTATGCATCCAATCTCTCTCCGCAGATGTTTAAGGATTACATAAATGAACTGATAAGCAAAGGATTCATCAAGCTGGAGGTTGATAAAAAAGAGAAAAAAGCATTTGTCCTGACGAAAAAAGGCCACGAGTTTCTTCAGGAATACAAAATTATAGAGGATTTTATTGAAAGTTTTGGGCTTTAAATAAGCCTGTTGGCATTGCCTTTTTGAATATAGAATTGAATGCACTATTTCCTGCAGAATAAAATAAGCTTTAGTTTCGTTTATCTGGTTTGTGCATAAATATCTTAGAGTTCTTTTCTTTTTCCATAGCAATCTAGGGAATTAAGCATCTGATTTTCAATACAGAAAAAACAAATCAACAAGCACCAGAAGAAACACACTTAATTTTTGAGAAGTCCGGAAAATCAAATGCTACAAATGAGGCTTTTAGTAGTTGTCTGCTGAATACCTCGCCGAAGCTTGGCACTTACACAGCAACTCTATCAACGTCATCTTCTATGACGGCCTTAATTGTCTCGTTTTGCGGATGGCTTCGAGCTTAGATGCATTCAGCTCTTATCCACACAGTGCGTAGCTATGCAGCCTGCCATTGACAACTGCTCACCAGAGGCACCCGAGCCCCGTTCCTCTCGTACTAGAAGCTCGTTCCACTCAGACAATAACACGCCTAGTAGATATCATACAAACTGTCTCGCGACGTTCTTAACCCAGCTAACGATCCCTTTTAATGCGTGAACTCCGACACCCTTGCACGCTTCTGCACGCGCAGGATAGGAAGAGCCGACAGCGATGTACCAAACCGCCCCGTCAATACGGACTATCGGGGGCGACAAGCCTGTTATCCTTGGGGTAACTTTTCTATCAGACACGGCTCCTATTAAAAGAGCACGTGGGTTCACTAGGCCCGGCTTTCGCCCCTGCATTCCTTGCTGTTCAGAATGCAGTCAGACAAGCTTTTGCCCTCGCACTCAACTCCAGATTTCCAAGCTGGATGAGCTTGTCTTTGGGTCCTACCGATATCTTTTCGGCAGGGCACCGCCCCAGTCAAACTGCCCGCCTGCTGCTGTCCTCTAAAAGAGTAAGCAATTTTGAAAAAAATGGGTAGTATTACACAGACGCTCCACCCCAACCGAAATTAGGGCTTCGACGCTCCTACCTATTCTATGCATTTCTCTCAAAATCACAACAACAAGTTGCAGTAAAGTTCCACAAGGTCTCCGCTTCCCACTAGGCGTCCGTGGCCTTTTCACCACGAGGTATGTTCAGAAGGCTCCAACTAGGGACAGTGACAACCTCGTTAAACCATTCATGCACGTCACCATTCAGATGACAAGGCATTACGCTACCTTAAGAGGGTCATAGTTACCCCCGCCGTTTAATGGACCTTAGCTCCCTTGAAAAGGAGTTTCAGACACCATCACTGGGCAGGTCTCACCAAGTATACAAGTCCTTTCGGATTAGCACTTGGCTACGTTTTTGGTAAACAGTCGGGCCGTCCTTGTTACTGTGATCTACCAATGCACACACATTTCTGAAGTGCACAAAGATAGACACCCCTTCAGCCTAAGCTACAGGGCTAACTTGCCGAATTCCCTTAGTTGGTTTTACCTTTCATGTCTTAGCCTTTTCAGCCAGAGCACCAGTGCCGGTTGTGGGTACAGCTAATTGAATCCGTTTAACAGCGCGACTTTTCACGGGTTCCTGGACTCAGCGATTTTGTCCAGCAAATTCACCTGTGTCTTTGCATTACGCTCGGCAGATTTCTTTGCTGAAACACCCTTTCGAGTGCTCGCTTATCCTGAAACAAATCACACTGTGTAAGATTCAACCAGTACAGGAATATTAACCTGTTGTCCATCGTTGTACTCAGTTAAGGCACAACTTAGGTGCTGACTAACCCTTGGCTAACATATATTGCCAAGGAAACCTTGCTCTTTCGACATTTTCCATTCTCAGGAAAATCACATCCTACTCTTACCAGGATTTTCATTGCTTTTCGTTCCAGCCTTCCTCTCGGAAAACCTTCTGCACAAAAAGCACGCCTGCTTACCCGAACTCTCGTCTGAGAGCCGCCAGAGTATCGGTATTATGCTTAGCCCCGTCCATTTTCAGGGCCCTGAACCTCGATGGGTGAGCTGTTACGCTTTCTTTAAATGATAGCTGCTTCTAGGCTTACATCCCCAGTGTCTCAGGTTCAAGACACCTTTCGATACACTTAGCATAAATTTTGGGACCTTAACTCTGGTCTGTGTTGTTCCACTCTCGGAACAGTATCTTACATACTGCCCCTGTTTCCTGTCTTAAGCAGTTAACAGTTTCTGAGTTGGAAAGAATTCCGTAAGCATTAGCCCCTGCAAATTCCATCCGTACTTTACACCGTTAACAAGCTAGACAAGACTATACGAAGGCATATTTCAGCAGGAACCAGCCATCGCCAGATTAGATAGGCTTTTCACCCCTATTCACAGGTCATTCGAGTGCATGTCCACAACACCGGTTCAGGCCTCCATCCTCCTTTCGGAAGACTTCACCTTGCCCATGAATAGATCATCTGGCTTCAGGTCTTATCCATGTGACTGACGCCCTTTCAGACTTGCTTTCGCTTCGGTTACCCTCCATAAGAGGTTAGCCTCGCCACATAGAAAAACTCCCTGGCCCGTTCTTCGAAACGTACGTTACAACTCCTGATCCAATGCGAAACATTGGAGAAGCAGTAACCAACTGTAGCTGCCAGATTTCAAGTCTTTTAACTCTCTGCTAAAAGTTCTTTTCAGCTTTCCCTCGCGGTACTAGTGCGCTATCGGACTTTGGTTTTATTTAGGGTTGGCAGTTAATCCTGCCATATTCAGACCTCCAATCCAGGAAGCCCTACTCTTTCGGAGAGCAACATATCAACTTCATCTACGGGGCTATCACCCTCTAAGGCCTCACATTCCAGTGAAGTTTGACTCATTGACTTAGTTGCTTATCTCCACCACATCTCTGCCTTGTTTTCACAAGGAGATTCGGTTTGCCCTGCACCCTTTTCGCTCTCTGCTAATAAGGGTATCACTATTGTTTTCTTTTCCTGCCGGTACTAAGATGTTTCAATTCCCGGCGTAGCTCCACATCTCTGTGTAATTCGGAAATCTTGGGATCAAAGCTTGCATGCAGCTCCCCCAAGCTTATCGCAGCTTGCCACGTCCTTCATCAAAACCAAAACCAAGCTATCCGTCTGACAGCATAAAAAGTAGCATGTTTACGATTTTCTGAATCTTCTAAACATATTAAGTGGGATTTCTTCTGGTGCTTATTTCATTGAACATGATGTTCTCAATATGATACAATAAGTTGCTTATTGCACCATCTCTAAATTGAGCATGATTTCTAATGTCAAGGGATTTCTCCTCTTTGCGGATGATTGAAACTTTGTTTATTGCGATTTTAAGCTTCTTTAAGTTTATTTGGCAAAATATTGTATAATCTCTCTTTTTTGAGAGTTTTTAAAGGTTTTTACCCATATTTTACTTTTATTTCCACCTTGCTTCTTGGATATGCCTGTTTGAATATTTTATCCAATTTGTCTGATAGTACAGGAATATATTCTCTTTTTCCATCACTGCTCCTTACATATATCCCATCCTCTCCATTTCTCTTTGTGACTTTTATTGCTTTTATTGTCATACCATCCACTATTATCTCTAATCTTCTTTTTCTGCTTATGACCATCTTCTGTTTCCATTTTGATTTATTTTTTATTGGTAATTATTATATTTATTTCCATTATTGTCTTCACTGGAAGTTAAAGCAAGGGCAGCTCCTGATAAAAAGGATATTCCTGCCCCAATATAAGGAAAGTAATTATTTTTTTCCATTATGCTTTCCATTATTTCACCGATTCCAATGCAGGCAAACCCTATTATCACTCCTGTAAGTGTAATCTTTTCAAGTGTTGTCGGCATTTTCCAATAAGGTTTTATGGATCCTTTATAGATATGGACCCGCCGCGAATCGAACGCGGATCTCTTCCGTTCTTGACACGCACCCTTTTTGGAGGTGCGGAACCTTTCTAAGGCTCTGCGTGCAAGGGAAGTATCTTAAGCCATTGGACAACGGGCCCTTATGCAGTTGTTTTTCAAAGAGATGTTAAACTTCTCCCTTTTTATCCTCTGTAAATTGAAGATATTTATTTAACCCGTTCCGGCTTTTTAAATTTTTTCTGTTAATCTTCAATATGTTGCTTGTTAATTTAAGCTGATGTAATATAAGTTTGCTGATTAACAGCAATCTGTTATGCAACTAAAAAGCATGCAGAAGCAACCTCGCTGATCATCATTCTAATTATAATTTTATAGGAGGTAATCCAACTGCAGGTTCCCCTACAGTTACCTTGTGACGACTTAACCTACCTTGTCTAGCCAAGGTTCTCCCCCGAAGGGTTTCACCATAACTAAACTCGGTTGGTTTGACGGGCAGTGTGTGCAAGAGACAGTGACGTATTCACCGTTCGCTGATGACAAACGATTACTACGGATTCCAGCGTCACGAGGCTGAGTTGCAAACCTCGATCTGGACTGAGATGGACTTTAAGAGATTAGCTTCTCCTTTCAGAGTCGCGTCCCGTTGTATCCACCATTGACGCGCGCGTGTTGCCCAGGGGATTCGGGCTGTACTCACCTAACGTAGCCCACGCTTTCATCCCTGTTACCAGGGCAATCTGCATATAGTACGCGTAGTAAATATGCATGTGGGTCTTGCCTGTTACCTGATTTAACAGGTCACCTCACGGCACAGGCTGACGTCGGCCATGCAACTCCTCTCAGCGTGTCAGGTAAGCCCTTCAGACTGACCTTCATTCTGCTGTCGCTCCTGGTGAGGTTCACGGTGTAGAATCTAATTGAACCGCACGCGTCACCCGTTGTAGTGTCTCCCCGCCAATTCCTTTAAGTTTCGGCCTTGCGACTATACTTCCCAGGTAGCACACTCTTCGGCTTCCCTTCAGCACTAATACCTCTCGAGGAGGCACTAATGTTTAGTGTGCAGTGTTTACTGCCAGGACTACACGGGTATCTAATCCGTTTTGCGCCCCTGGCCTTCATCCCTTACTGTCAGAACTGTCCTCGTAGGATGCCTTCGCTATTGTGAGTCCGTCCAAGATTAAAACATTTTACCGTTACTTTGAACGTACTTCCTACGCCTTCCAGTCTCTAGCTTTGCAGTACCTCTTGCTCGCCCGACACTTGAGATGCCAGATTTCACAAGAGACTTACAAAGCAAGCTACGGATGTTTTAGACCCAATAAAGATGGCTGCGACTTGGACCGCTAGTATTACCGCGGCGGCTGGCACTAGTCTTACCCGGTCCTTATTCGCCAAACTTTTTACATTTGGCAAAAGTCCTTCAATTGAAGGACACTCTGGCTCAATCTGTCACGCTTTCGCGCATTGCAGAATATTCCTAACTGCTGCACCCCGTAGGGCTGGGAATAGTGTCTCAGATTCCCTCTCAGGGCCTCTCCGCTAAGAGCCCTTACGGATCACAGGCTTGGTAGTCCATTACACCACCAACAACCTAATCCGCCGCAGCCCCATCCTTAGGCGCGAGTTTCAGAGATAAATCTTTCCAGGGTATATCTCCTATCAGGCATTAGCCTCAGTTTCCCGAGGTTATTCCTGACCTAAGGGTAGGTTAGCTACGTGTTACTGAGCAGTTCGCCTTCCCCCAATTCCGAAGAACTAAGGAAAAAACTTGCATGTCTAAGCGCAAACCAGATAGCCGCAGCCGCCAGCAGGATCAACTGGATTTAAAGAATTTTCATAGATTGTAAGTATCTTTCTCAGACACTCTCAATCTCAATTCCGCATTTTCCTCTATAAGATAAGGAAAACACTTCACACATCTCCTACTATTGGCTTATTATTAGAACTACAACTAGATGATTGCTTCTGCATACATCATACTTTAATTTCAATAAAGATATGGTTTACTCTCATTAAAGTACTCATCTTAGTTAGAAATACAAAAAATGTCCCCTTTATAAATATTTCTGTCAATAAAGAGCCATTATTTACTCTTTACCTTTGTGTAATAAATGATTTGAAACATATAATCTTTTGCCAGTGTCTTTAGAGATTGAGTGCATTAGCCCTTTCTTTTCTCTATAAGCTTAAATATTATCAATTGCTTGTTCTAATTATGCCAATCTTTGTCATTCATGAACATCATGCAACTCATTTGCATTGGGACTTAAGGCTTGAGATGCAGGGAGTTTTGAAATCATGGGCCTTGCCAAAAGAGCCTGCAAAATCTAAAAACATCAAACGCCTGGCAATTCAGACAGAAGACCATGATTTATCCTATAAAGATTTTGAAGGAACAATTCCTGAAGGAATGTATGGTGCAGGAAAAGTAAAGATTTGGGATAAAGGAACATACATTTTAGATAGCAAAAAATCTGAAAAAATCGTCTTTCATCTTCATGGGAAAAAACTGAAAGGAAAATATGTCTTGCTGAAAACAAAATTTGGAAAAGAAAGAAATAAATGGAAATATTGGCTGTTTTTCAGGGCGTAATTTTTTCACTTTCCTTTTTTATTCCCCAATCTCTCCTGTCCACCATTCAAGGTCAGGAATATTTTCTGTTGGAAGCCCTCTTGCCCTGCAGTATCCTCTTGCCAGAAGATAAAAAATAACTCCAAGACTCTTTGCGCTTTTATTGTTCCCAATTATAACTTGGTCAGCTCCTTTAGAGAAATTGTTTGTGCAGCATATCATTAAAACTTTTTTATTTACTTTTAAAGTGTCATTTAATGCATTTTTATCAAGCCATGCATCAGTTATTATTGTCAGCTCATTTTCAAAGAAATCCGGAAGTTTTGTGTTCGTAAGAATTCCTGCAGGATATTTTTTTGTGAATGTCCTTATTCCTGTGAGGCGTGAAAACATGTCAGCCACTCTCCATCCTGCCTCTCTTTTGCATACAAGGATAACATCTTCTGGCTTGAATTTTGACAGAAATTCTATTCCTTCTTTCAGCTTTTCATCAATCAGGTCTGTATTGAATATTGCCAGCCCGTCAGCTCTTCTTCTGTAAACAAAAGGCCTCATGTCAGGTGTTACTGCCCTTGTTCCAAGATATATTCCTGACTTAACATACTCTTCAAGAGGAATGAGCATGTCTGTTCTCTTTTTTATTTTGACTTCTTTTTTAAGCTCTTCAGTTGTTGGTTCAGCAGACACCTTCTCCTTAAGCTTTTTTGCTTTTTCTAAAAGCTCTTTCTTTTTCTTTTCCAGCTCTTCTGCTTTTTTTGCCTTTTCTTCTGCAGCTTTCATCAAATCTTTTTTAGGAACTTTTCCAAGCTCTTTTTCAGATTTCTGAACTTCTGCTTCTGCAGTCTTCTCTAACTTTTTTTCCTTTTTTTCTTTGGATTCTTTTTTTGAAGCAGCTTTTTTCTCTTTTTCTTCTTCAGAGCTTTTGCTTTTTTCTTTAGTCATGAGAAATCAGAGAAAAATATGTTTAAAAAGGTTGCGTAGACTCTTGACTCTCATGCAATCTTATGACACTCTTTAAATAGAAATCTTGTCCATGGCATTTATGGAAAAAGAGGCATTAGGCAGGGAGAAATATAAAGAGATAATCCTTGCAATATAGGAATTCACTGACTGTCTTGACGGAATAAGCAAACTGGAAAAAGAATTGTCAGATAATTAAATTTTCAGACTGCACTCAATTTCAATAAGCCTTCTTAATTTTGCCTCTCTTTCTTTTCCGCTAATTCCGCACTTGAGAAAATCTGCGCCAAATCCGAATGCGAGGTCTGCAAGAATGCCTTCTTCTGTTTCTCCGCTTCTGTGGGAAAAGACTATTTTTAAGCTGTTCTCTTTGGCAAGCTTGCAAACCTCTCTGACTTCCAGAAGAGAGCCGTTCTGGTTTGGCTTTACAATGACTGCATTGACGCTCTTCATTTCAATTGCTTTTTTCAGTCTTTTGTAATTTGTTACAGTTAAATCATCTCCGACAATGAGCCTGTCCGGAAATCTTTTTAAAAGCCTTGAAAAGCTTTCAAAGTCTTCCTCATGAAATGGATCTTCTACATAAAGCAGATGGAAATTTTTAATAAGGTTTGACAGGTATTCAAGCTGCTCTTCAGTATTTCTGTCAATCATGGGATTTTCATAATGGTATTTTTTTCTTTTAAAAAAGCCAGAAGCAGCAGCATCAAACCCTTCATCCAAATATAATTTTCTTTCATCCCATATGTTGTCTTTTAAATCTTTCAGAACCTCAAGAACCCTTTTATCATCAAGACTTGTTATCCATGCTTTCTCATCATTTTCCTTTCCATTAAAATCCTTGTCAACATTTTCTAAAATAATCTTGGCATTGAGCTTTGCATTCTGATTAACATCAAAAGCCTGTAACACAGATCTCGTATCAGGAATAAGAAGGAACTCCTGAAAGTCGGGTTTTTTTGCAGAGCTGCTTATCTGAGAATGCTTTCCTCCTCCTATGCAGTTTCCAACGAGCTTTGGAAGCTTTTTAGAAGATGGATTAATAAGCTGCCACACTTCTTTTTTCTGCTCTTCTGCCATTGCTTTTAAAACTGCAGATTCAAGGGCAAAAAGAGTGTTTGCCCCTATGTGTCCGTCAACTATGTCCTCAATCCTTCTTAAATCATCAAAGTTCTCTATAATCTCTTCTGAAAAATAATCACTGAATTTCTTTAGTGTTTTTATGTCATCATCAAGGCTTTTTCTATATGGTTTTGCTTCGTGCTTCCCTCTTGATTTTCCGTTTGGTGCTGATGAAGAAAAACTTTTTCCGCTGGATGTTTTGATTTTTACAAGAATTGTTTTCTCTTTTCTTGAATCAAGAATGCTTTTTGCTGTGACTCTCTTTATTACAGTCATAAATCAAGTAGAAATCTCTGATTTAAATAGGTTTGTATATGTGAAATACTATAATCCCTGCCTCAAAGATAATTCAAAAGGAACAGAATAAATTTACATTTCTTCAAGCTTTTCCTCGCCAACAACCTCTCCTTCCTGCTCGTCTTCAGGGATTGCAAGCTCCATAATCTCTCCTTCTTTTGCAATGTCCTCTTCTTCTTCAGCCTCTTTTTCTTCAATTTTTTTATCACTGATCTTCTCTACTGCTCTCTTCAGTTCCTCCTCTTTTCTTTTTGGAAGAGGTCTCTTCACAGATATTGGAAGAATGTTTGAATTGAACTCAATCTCAGCTATTTTCAAAGCATCGAATTTTATTTTTTCAAGATCTTCCTGGCTTATTTTTATTAGTAATGGTGCATTCATGGCTATCTGGAGAGCTCTTGCTCCGATAATTCTTGCTATTTCATATTTTGTCAGCTCTTGCTCCATTTTACTTTAAATATTTGTTTATTTTTAAAGTAATCTCTTTTGATACTTTTTCTATAATATTTAATATTTTTTCCATTTCTTCTATACTTAACTCTTTTTCCCCTCCTTTCTGCATTGAGTGTATTGTTCCATTTGAGATGCATACAGTAACTCTTGTTTCACTTATGTCCTCCTCTTCCCGTGTAGGATCTACAATCAAGTGGTCACCTATTTTATGAACACTAAGAGAGAGGGGAATTTCTTTTGACAGGGGAATCTCTTTATCAGACAACTCTCCATACAGGACTTTTTCTTCTTTGTCGTCGTATTTTGGTATTCTCGCGGTCTTTAATGCAACTACTGCACCAATTCCAGCAGCATCCATAAGATTTCCATCGTCATTTATTGAATATATGTCTATAAATATGTTCCATACTTTCTCGCCTTCTTTTATGCATAACTTGTCAAGCTGAATTAATTTGCTTTCTCTTATGCCTCTGTCAATAACTCTTCCCAACTCAATGGCCTCAAATCTTGGAGGCCCTGCCTCAAATCTTGGAGAGCTTAAGGGAAGCAGCTCTGCAGTTACCATGAGGTTTCCTTTGTCAGGAGAGTCTGGGTAAGGCTCGGCAGTATCCATTTTAACGCCTACAATAACTTCTGTTTTTCCTATTTTCACTCTTGCAGATCCTTCTGCTTTTTTTGAGATTCCTGTTTCTATTGCTATCTCTCTGAATTCATCTTCTTTTCTTTGGTCAAACCTTTTCCCGTCTAAGAGATACCTTTTGATTCTCTCTCCTGTAAGATCTGGTGTTGTAAGTACTTTTTCCATTTTATTCATTATCCTCTTTCAGACTCTCTTTTAGTGCCTGTTTTTGAATCTCATAAATCTCTTTTGTTGCTTTTTCTGCGAGCTTTATTGCTTCTTTTAATTGCTCTTTCTTGATTTTTCCATCTAACTGAATATGAGTTATCTTCCCGTCTTGAGTAAGGCTTATTGGAATATCTGTGGCGCCTTCTCCCTCCTCCCAGTCCTCTTCTTCTTTTGTTAAGTCAGTAACAAGCTGATTGTCAAGCTTCCCTATTGAGATGCTTGAAACAAGATTTTTCATTGAGATGCCTGCATGCGCCAAAGCAAGAGAAGCGGCATTTATTCCAGCGCATCGTGTTGATGCATCTGCCTGAAGAATGTTTATATGCACGTCAACAACCATGTTTGGAAACTTATCCAGCATAACAACAGGGTCAAGAGCCCACTCTGTTATCTTGCTTATCTCAGTGCTTCTTCTGCTTGGCCCCGGCCTTATTCTGTCTGTGACAGAGAAGCTTATCATGTTGTAGCTGCATCTTAATGTTCCTTTCTCAGGGTTCTGCTTGTGTTGAGGATGCATTATTTTTGGTCCGTATACAGCAGCTATTGCAACAGTGTCTCCAAAGGAAAACATAGCGCTTCCGTCTGCATTTGGAACAACCCCTACTTTTGCGCTCATAGGCCTAAGCTCATCAGCTTTTCTTCCATCTGGTCTTTTAAAGTTTTTTGTCATTTTCCTATCATTAATTTTATTTTTTTATTCCTCTTGAATGGTCGTAAGATTTTCCGATTATTCTTATAGAGTAACCTCTCCTGGATAATGCGGCAAAAACACTTCTTTCTATTTTTTCACTGGTGATTCCCTCTTTTATCCCTATTCTTAGCTTTCCAATTTCCCATCTTCTTCCAGATTCTTTCTCAGCATTCATTTTTTCTCCTTTTCAAACCATTTTTTTATTTCTTCTGTCAGGCCTTTGACAAAAGACCTTTTTGCCACAAATAATATTGCTCTTTTTGCAAACAACTCATTTTCAACTCTGTCTCCTTTTATCCATATAAGGCCATTCTGCCCGACAGTGATCTTGCAATCTGTTTCATCTTTTATAAGTTTTATCATGCTCCCGTCTTTCCCTATGACTCTTGGAACTTTGTTTGAGTTTATTCTCAGGATTATTCCTTCATCTATCTTTCCAAGCCCTCTTGACTTTATGCTTAAGTCTATTCCTCTTTTTCCAATGCTCCATATTTTTGCAACAATCATATCTCCAATATCCATGACTTCTTCCAGCCCATCCTTGTTTACATATCTTGGAACTTCTGCTAAAGACAAAAATGCGCTTTCAGGAGAGTCAATATCTATAATCCACCCATTCGGAGTGATATTGTCAACTTTCCCTATAACAACATTTCCTCTTCTCGGATGATAGACTCCTGACAAAGGGATTACTTTTACGAGCCTGTTTTGCTCTTCAGCAAGGCCGTACTTCACTGAAACAATCTCCTCCCCTCTTCTTTCTGTACCCTCTCCTGGAAGATACTCATTTCCCTTAACAATAACTTCTCCTGGAATTACTATTTTTCTTTCTCCTTCTTTTGAATTTTTTTCACTCGCCATTTTTTATTCTTCTTTAATCTCTTCAGTAAGGGCGCTTCCGTGAGTTATTGCATTTAATTTATCATAAAAGTCAATAATCATTCCAGCAGGAACTTTTACAATAACTTCAAGACTCCCGTCAGAAAGCCAGTTTTCCTCTTCCTTATACTGGCTTATGACTCCATATGCCTTTCCTGTATGTACTGCAGGTATTGTCACCTTTACCTTTTTTGTTTCAATTTTTATCGGGATTATCTTGCTTATCTCCTGAACAATCTCTTTAATCTGGTTTTCTATTGGAACATTCTTTATATTGACATGCGCCTGCTCTAAGGCGTTTTTTATTCTCTCAGGAGAGTGAGGGTTTCCTGTTTGAGGGTCAATAGAATTGGTTGCCAGGAAATCAACTATCTGCTTGAATTTCTTTTCTTTTTCTGCATCTCTGTATTCCTGAGTTACGAGAATCTCTCCGTTTCTGACAATTTTTTCTGCAATATCAAGAACATCCTCTGTTCCAAAGGCCTCTTTTAAGTCAGAGTGCGGTGCAGCCATCCCTTTTTTTGAGTCAGTAAATATCCTGTCAATCTCCAGAAAGTCTTCAACACTCACTGGCTCTCCCCTCTTAAATGCCATTGCTTTATCCAAATCAACAATAATTTCAAAATGTTTTCCTGACTGCTTTATTCTTGCTGTTGTTTGAACCATTATTTAATAAACTCCTTTAATTTTCCGCTTTCAAATCTCTTTATTCCTTCAGAATCATTTTTGATATAAGCAAGCTCAAATCTCTCAAGATTGAATTTGTCTTTTTGTATTTCTTTAAATATGTCTAAAGCAAGCCGGACTCCTTTTTTTATTGTCAGCTCTTTTTTGTATTTTTCCCTAAGTTTTTCTTTTATCTTTTCATCATTCTCACCAATGGCATTTGCATGATAAGAGAAATAATTTCCAGTTACACTTGTTGTATAAAGCTCTGGTTTTTTATTCCTTACTCCTGCAATCATCAGGGAAACTCCAAAAGGCCTTGCTCCTCCGTACTGGCTGAATTGCTGTTTTATATTTGATATTTCTTTAACTATGAGTTCCGGCTCTGCTGGAGAATCATAAGTGACTCTGTGCTGCTGCGCCAAAACCTGAGCTCTCTCAACCAAGACCCTTGCATCAGCCACTATTCCCGCCACACTTAGAATTATATGGGAGTCAATTTCATATATCTTGTTTGCAGATTCTTTCACTATAAGGCTGTCATCAAGCCTTTTGTCAGCAATTATTAGCACACCGTCGCTGCATACCATTCCAATGCTTGCACTTCCAAGCCTGACTGCTTTTTCAGCATACTCCACCTGCAGCAAATGGCCTTCTGGAGAGAACATTGTTGCAGTTCTGTCATAGCCCATTGCCTGATGCTGGATATCTGTAGGCATTTCCATTTTATCTGAATGTTTCTAAACAAGAAAATACTTGTTTTTTGTTCATTTTTATTTATTGTTTAGAGAAATTTATAATAAATTTAACTTTTTCTTTCTCTGTTCAAAAAATAAATGAAGTTTTGGTTTAAAAGGTTTTTGGTCGTGTTAAGTCCACTTTATAACTTAACATAAAGATTAATTGGGTAATCATTAACCCCTCTGTGATACCTCTTTTCATTAAACCATTTCCTCCACTCTTCCAGCTTTCC